>JBKJJX010000270.1:0-13307 GCA_046597825.1 Bacteroidota bacterium
CCGTGCGATGCCTTATTTTACGCTGCTGTTCCTGACCATGCTGGGGCTGATTGCTCTGGCGGGATTGATGGCGCGGAGATTCTATTATGAGAGCTGGCTTGCAGTTGCAGATTTGAAAGAAGGCGAGTCGCAAGCGGCTCAAAAGAAACCGGCGTTCAGTTTTGGCAATGGAATACTGAAGCCTCAGTGGGATGCGCTTCTGCGCCGTGATCTTTTATTGTTCTTCAGAGAGCCGAGTCAGTGGCTGCATTTGCTGCTTATGATTCTGTTGCTGGGAATGTTTCTGATCTCGCTCGGGACATTGAGACTTACGTTCGATCATCCCTCTATGGAAACAGTTGCATTTCTGATCGTGTACATGTTCACCGGATTTCTGGTGACGTCGATTGCGCTGCGGTTTGTGTTTCCGATGGTGAGTTTGGAGGGAGATACCTTCTGGTGTGTGCGGACATCTCCCGTACAGCTGAAGAAATTATATTGGTACAAAACGATGGTCGCTTTCGCCACCGTCGCGACGATCGGTGAAGTGTTGACGTTCGCGTCGGTATATTTGTTCCGGCATGACTTGATGCTTGCAACGGTAGGGGGAATCGCAACACTGTTCATAAGCCTGACGCTTGTGGGATTGAATATCGGGACGGGAAGTTATTTCGCCATGTACAAAGAGCCGAACCCCATTCGTGTTGCATCATCGCAAGGCGCATCGCTTACGTTTCTCGGCAGCATACTGTACCTCACGCTTGTCGTTGCCGTGCTTCTTGTTCCGCTCAACAGGTATTTTGCCGGCATCGACTCTATCCGGCAATCAACGTACCAGTGGGCATTCTTTCCTTTAGCTGTTATCGCTGCTCTTTCGCTTGTAGTGTTTGCACTTTCAACTGGACTTGGGTTGAGGGCGATTCGGAGGGATGCTTGATGTTGCCGTTTTGCTTGAAATTAATGTTCAGACACTCTTGACTTCCGGCTACCTCGGCGTTATGTTGCGTGCATCCTTACGGGTAACAAGCACCTGACCACGTAGCGCCCGCCTGCTCAACGAGTCGATCTACGATCCTCTACGAGGTCGTAGACCCGTAAGGGGTCTGCGACCGGACGGGCAGGCTTCCTGCTTTTCCTATCCTTAGGCCAGAGTTACATTTGTTTCGCGGATTGTTAACGAGGACTCTGTGAAAAGAAAAATCCCTTTGGTGTTTTTTTGCCGTAGCAATTCTGCTGGTCGGCGGACAACTGTCTTCTCCAATTTCAACTGGCATCTCTCCAGCACGAACTTGAAGAGTTAAAGTAACAAGATGTAACGAACACGTTGAAGAGACACTAACAGGCATGAACCTTCATCAACATAGCATTCCCTTTTCAGCTAATAGCCTCTCCTGCCGAATCCTCCCACGATTGTGTTGTTTCGGGTTCATGTTAGTCTTGTTGATGAACTTTGCAGCAATATCCTTCGCGCAATGGCAACAAGTTGGTTTGGTAAACAAGAACATCTACTCCGTCTTCGCTGATGACGATCTGATTTTGGCGGGATCCGATAGCGGGCATATCTATCGTTCTACCGATGAAGGTTTGTCTTGGACATTATCTGTCACGAATATGCCAAGCAATAATATCATTCTATCATTTATCAATTGGGGAGACACTATTCTTGCCGGGGCAGGCTATGGTACATTTGGTAGTTGCTTTGGATGCGGTGGCGTGTTTCGCTCGACTAACAGGGGGTTGAACTGGACTAAGACGAGCAATGGGCTGCCGGATCCCGTAGGGATACCTGCGATGCTACGACTTAGGACAAAGGTGTTAGCGGCAATCGATCACGGCCTGTATTTTTCTCGCGATGGAGGAACAAGTTGGTCAATGGTAGATTCTAACGCACTCACAATTACGCCAGTTCTCGCCTTTAGCTCAAAAGATAGTTTGTTGTTTGCCGGAACGTCGACGCGAGGGATTTTTTCCTCAATAGATAGCGGCATAACATGGCATGTAGTGAACTCGGGCATTCCGAGAAGGGAAGAGGATTCGACATATTACCGTGAGGTTTTTTCTCTTCAACCGTTTCACAACAGCATATTTGCTGGCGTACTATATTATGGGGCATTTGCTACAAACGATTTCGGTAATCAGTGGTGCTTGATAAACTCAGGGCTAGACAGTCTTGTGTTTGGAAACCTCTCTGCGGTTGAGTTTGCATCAAGCAGTTCGACTCTTTTTGGTGCGACGTATAAGAAAGTCTATTATCTCAGGGATGGTGATACGGCATGGACGAATTTTTCTGAAGGACTGCAGATTCCAGTATCGAGGGTAAGCGCGATCAAACTTGGCATCAACTGGCAATTTTTGTTTGCCGGAGTCGTCGGCGTCGGAAAAGGAGTTTGGAGACGTCGTTTATCAGACTTAGTAAGTGTCGAGGAATTTGAAAATCCTTTGCCCCTTAGCCATTTGAGGCGCTTACTTCCAAACTATCCTAATCCTTTCAACCCATCTACCACAATCAAATACGATCTCCCCGAACCCGCAAAGGTTTCGCTGATAATATATGACGTCCTCGGTCGGAAGGTCGCAGAACTTGTAAACGAAGAAAAAGCAGCGGGCTATCACTCCGTAACATGGAGCGCTGCCAATGTTGCCAGCGGAGTTTATCTCGCACGATTCACGGCTTCCGATGCGAACGGGTATTCTAAGTACTCAAGCGTGAACAAGCTGGTTTTGATGAAGTAGCTTACCCTTATCGTCACGGCGCAACGAGAATACTTTTTGCCGTGACGACCCAGACAACCCCAGTCTGTCGCGGCAACATTGACCACCGTTGAGCGCCGTGACAGATTGAATCCAACCCGTTTTTTCCGTTTCTTTTCTCCATGAATGAATTGCAATTGCATACATTGCTCGAAGATGCATCTCGCTTCCGGGATGACGGGAAGCTGCTGCATGCTGTTCAGCTTCTGATGAAAGTGATCAATGTCCGGCCCTCGTGCGACAGGGCGTATGTGCAGCTTGCGCAAGTCTATACCGAGATGAACCGTCCCGATTTTGCGGAGAAGATTCTTTTGAAAGGCGCTGCATCCAACAGTGAAAATCTGGAATACAGCATACTGCTCGGCAATCTTCATCTCCAGCAAAATCATTTCGACAAGGCGCTGCAATACTTCGGTAGCCTGAAGCATTTGAACATCCCGCAAATCCATCAGGGTATCGGGCTCATTTATTCCTACCAGAAAAATCTTGAAGCTGCAGAGCACGAGCTGCGCCTCGCTGCCGCCGGAGATCCGGACTTGCCCAAGATTCATGAACTATTGGGAGAAGTGCTGTTGCGCCGCGGAAATATCGAAGAAGCAACCCAGGTTGTGGAACGTGCCCTGCGTCGCGATCCGTACAGCGGTTATGCTCACAAGTTGATGGGAGAAATTTACGGCGCACAAAATTTGTGGGAGAAGGCGTACGATGAACTCGGCGCAGCAATCGACTGTGACCCCGATGACTCCGATCTCTGGCTGCGATGCGGCGAGGTGCTGCTTCAGTTGCACAGGGTTGCGGAATCCATTGTGTATCTCGAACGCGCATGCACGCTGAATCCGAAGTCAACGAATGCGTGGGTGAGTCTTGGGGTTGCCTGCCTGAAGACAGGAGAACGCTCACGGGCGAACAAGATGTTCGCTGCCGCGTTGGCGCTCGAACCTGATAATGCCATTGCCACGCAGTTTTCCGACGAGCTTGTGGAAGAACGGTTGTAGGATTGTACATGCCGCTCCCCAACGGAGTTCCAACTGCAATTCAATTTTACATTTGATAATAGCCCGAATGTTTCTCAGTTTTCTTTCCCGATTCGTTCTAATATTCCTTCCCGTCTTTTTTCTTCATCCGGTTATTTCCCGTAGCCAGTCAACCCTGCAATATTCCACCAAGGCGGAGGAAGAATTTACATCCGGACTTTCATTCTACAAAAGAGGAAATTTCAAGTCTGCGGCTGAAGAGTTCAACAAGCTCGTCCGCAGTGTCCCTCTGAATCAACGGACGACCGCCGCATATCTGATGAAGGCGAAAGCAGAATTGTACGCCGATAATGCTGCGGAAGCAGAGAAAACACTGCAATCATTTCTGATTTCATATCCCGCAAGTTCGTATGTCCCCGATGCCGAATACACGCTCGGACTCCTGTACATAAAAAATGGAGCACCCGAAAAGGCGGTCTCGTCTCTGCTGAATGCTCTTCGATCAGTCCGGACAACTTCATCGGGACTGAAAGAAAGCACCGTACTGCTGTTGCTGGATAAGACAATCGACAGGTCAGTCGATGCATCAACGTTGGAGCAACTCGTTGTCCGGTCAAAGAATCTGACGGAAGAAGAATATCTTCGCATTAAGCTTGGCGAGAAGCAGGTTGCGTTCGGGGATTACGCGGCTGCCAAGTCAACGCTTGACCTTTTGTCGAAGAAGTTTACGAAGCCGGCATTCACCGAAAAGATTTCTATGCTCGAAGCGCGGCTCTCAAAACCCCGACCGCTAAAGATTGGCGTCCTGTTGCCGTTGATGCGTAAGGGTCCGTCAGGCAGAGAGAGGGAGACCGGAACTGGTATCCTCGAGGGAATTGAATTCGCGCTGGAGGAACATCTCAAAGACAAGCCCTCCAACATTTCTCTTGAAATCCGCGACACAGGAAACGATCAGGCGACGACTCTTGCTGTTGCCAGAGAATTGGCTGAGGATCCATCAGTGTTCGTCATTCTCGGTCCGGCGTTCTCAGGCGAAGCGATGACAGCGAGCCTCATTGCAAATGAGAAGAGCGTCCCCATCATTACGCCAACGGCAAACGCAAACGGCATTGCAACGAAAGGCCAGTACATGTTTCAGGCAAATCCGGACATGGATACGCGGGCCAGAGCAATGGCACAGCATGCGGTCAAGAATTTGCGCTTCAAGCGGATTGCTGTTCTCTCAACCGATGATCCCGTGTACAAATCTCTTGCCGATGAGTTTACAAAAGAAGTAAAACGACTCGGTGGAGATATTGTTGGCAGTGAAGTGTACGAGAAGCGGAGTGCTAATCTCACAAATCAATTAGCGTCTCTGAGAAAAAAAGCAGTTGCCATTTCGAACCAGCCATTTATTACATTCAGCTATAAGATAACAATGATCGAGATCGGAAAGCTGAGCAAGCTCGGCGTTCCGATAAAAGTGCTGGACACGCTACTGAATGCGCACAGCACCGTTAACGCAACGGATTTGTTGGGGGAGTATGCGAAGTCGAAGCTTCAGGCAAATGGAATTCCCTTCACGATCGGCGATCCCCGGCTGGATAGCCTTCAGAGAATTGCTACAGCTATTGATGGAATATATTGCCCGATCAGTTCCCCATTGGAGATTGGAATAATATCCGCGCAGCTCATTTACACAGGGCTCATGCCGAAAATTCTCGGCTCCGGCGAATGGAACAGCGCAGCTGAATTGAACGCGAACAAACGTTCGACCGAAGGTGTTCAGTTCGAGGCGGACAGTTGGTTGGATACGCGCAATCCCGCGTACGTGGATTTCACGAGCCGTTACCTCAAAAGATATTTCCGGATGCCTGTTAAGAACAATGTCTATGGTTACGATATTGCCAATATGGTTTTGTCGCTGGTTGAGCAGGGTGCGACAACTCGTGTGGAGATGAAAAATGCTCTCGGGAGGGTAACATCGTTTGAGGGGTTGCACTCAAAAATCTCATTCTCTCCACGCCATACCAATTCATGGTTGAACATTCTCGAGTACTCAAACGAAATGATTCAGCGTGTAAATGAAGTGAAGGTTGAATAGTATGGTTCAGAAGGAAACGATCAGCGAACCGGGTATTCATCACGCCAAAATAAAAGATTGGCCTGCTGCCGAACGTCCGCGTGAAAAACTGCTGCAACGCGGCGCCGCGGCTCTCAGCGATACGGAACTTCTCGCAATTCTCATCCGTGTCGGCTCGGGAAAATCCACGGCGTTTGATCTTGCACGTAAAATTCTTGTTCAGGAAAAGAATCTTAGAGGTGTTGCAGGGAAAACAGCGCAAGAACTCATGCGCCTGAAAGGAATCGGCGAAGCAAAAGCAGTCGAACTGCTCGCTGCGTTTGAAATTGGTCGCCGTATTCAGGGAATGAACAACGAGCTGAAAACCATTATTCATTCTCCCGAAGACATTGCCCGTATCATGATTCCGCGCCTCAGAGACCGGAAGAGTGAATCGTTTTGGGTGATGCTGCTTGATGCGAAAAATGCCCTGATGCATGAAGAGGAGCTGACAACCGGAACACTCACGGCAAGCCTCGTACATCCCCGAGAAGTTTTCAAACGTGCGATTGATAGGTTGGCTGCATCGGTAATTGTTGTCCACAATCACCCAAGCGGGAACCGCGAGCCTAGCTCGGAGGATGTGAATGTAACACGTCAGCTTGTGGAAGCGGGCAGGATTATTGGTATACCGTTGCATGATCATGTGATAGTTGCAGGCGATAGTTACACTAGTTTTGCAGAGCGGGGACTACTGTAATTACCATAGGTCATTGAATTGATTGACATCCGTCAGCCTTTTGGTTATAATGGGCAGTGCCTAACCGCATCATTTTAACAAAAACCATTCAAAAGGAGAAGCAATATGATGAGACAACATCGACCCCTAGTGATACTCGCCGCGGGTTTTCTCATTGCCTTCTCAGTTGTTCTCAGTGGCTGCTCAAGCAGTCCTGATGCCGAACAAATGAGACAATTAAACGACCTGAAAGAGGAATATGCCTCCCTCCAGCGCGAAGTCGCAAGCAAGGAACAGGCAAAATCCACCCTAACCGCTGAAGTTGCAGATAAGAATGCGAAACTGCGCAAATGCAACGACGACCAGGCGGTAGTCAAACAAAAACTTGGAAATAAATAACTTAACACTAAGGAGCATGAATATGAATTTGACAAAAGGATTACTGCTTGGTGCCTTCCTCGTTTTGTTTGCAGGAGCGTCGTTCGCTCAGGATAAAATGACAAAGGACCAATGGCAGCAAGAAACTGCACGCTACACACGTCTTCGTGACGATGAGCGGGCAAAGCTGCAGAACCTTACCAATGAAGTAAATGCACTGCAGGCTCAGTCAAGCAAGCTTGACGCGGACCTCAATGGCTGTATGGACGCGTTATATGCGCTCGTGGGTGCAACAACCCAAAGTGCGGCAGATTATCGCGCGGAACTCGAAGCGGCAGAGCGAAAAGCAGATGAATTGCTCCGCTTGTCGGACACAGACCTCGCCGGCCGCCGGTCGGAAGTCGATGATCTCGCGGCAACGGCAGCCCGTCTGCGTGCCAATAAGCTTTCACTCATTCCGGACTTCTCCTCACGTCTTGACGCACTCGATCAGAAAGTCACGAGCTTGAAGAAAGCTCTCGGCGGATCGTTTGCCGGAGGAACATACACTGTTGTGCGTGGTGATTATCTGTTTGCAATCGCAAAGAAATCATCGACATACAACAACGGTTTTATGTGGCCGAAAATCTGGAGAGCGAATGCATCGAAGATCCGCAATCCTGATTTGATTTATCCGCGTCAGAAGTTTAAGCTTCCTGCCGGTTCAGAATTGGACGCGACAGAAAAGCAATGGCTGGATAAATACTGGTCAACCAGGAAACGTGCAGATTAGTAGCTTGTTGCATATCAAAAATTTCATACCCCCTTTCCTGCTTAGCGCGGGAGAGGGGTTTTTATATTTGTGGGCGATGAAAGAGGAATCGTGGTAGAAAAGAAGATCAAACTTGATGGCGTGGATGGTGTGGGCTTGCTCGGCTTGAACGATGCAAATCTTCAGATCGTAGAAAACCGTTTTGACGCCACTATTGTCGCCCGCGGCGAGCTCATTACTGTGCGCGGCAATCAGACGGAAGTCGATCAGATTGAAAAGATATTCAAGGAGTTGATCTTCATTCTCAACAAGAACGGAAGTCTTACCACGAACGATGTCGAGACTGTTATCGATCTCGTAACGGTCAACGGTGAGCCGGCGTTACCGAACACAGCTTCCTTCAGCCGCGATGAACTCGACTCGATTATCCTCTATACAAAAAATTCAATTATCCGCGCGAAGACGCCCGGGCAGCGGGAGTATCTCCGTGCTGTAAAGAAAAATGACATTGTGTTTGCTGTTGGTCCTGCGGGAACGGGAAAAACCTACATGGCGGTCGCGCTTGCAGTTGCCAGTTTGAAAAATAACGAGATCACGAAGATTGTTCTGACGAGGCCTGCAGTCGAAGCGGGGGAGAGTCTGGGATTTCTTCCCGGCGATTTGAAAGAAAAAATCGACCCGTATCTTCGTCCGCTCTACGACGCACTTGACGATATGCTGCCCGCCGAAAAACTGAAGACGTACATTGAGAAGCGTGTCATCGAAATCGCACCGCTTGCCTACATGCGCGGCAGAACGCTGAACAACGCATTCGTAATTCTCGATGAGGCGCAGAATGCCTCTGCGATGCAGATGAAAATGTTTCTCACGCGTCTCGGCCCGAACTCACGCGCCATAGTTACAGGCGATGTTACGCAGATTGATTTGCCGACACGCTCGGCGTCCGGACTTGTGCAGATACAGGATGTGTTGAAGAAAATTGAGGGAATTGCCTTTGTCTACTTCGACCGCAACGACGTGGTGCGCCACCGGCTGGTGAGAGAGATTATCGACGCCTACGACCGGTATCATGCAGGAGAAAAGGGAAGCCTTTAGATCTTCTTTTTCTTCGCTTCATTCCACAATTTGTCCATCTCCGGCAAAGTAGAATCATGTATATCCTTGCCTTGCTGCTGTAACTCCCGCTCGATGTACTGAAATCGCCTGGTGAATTTTTCCACCGTTCCGCGCAGGGCTGTTTCCGGTTCGACATGCAGGAACCGCGCAAAGTTTACCATCGCAAACAGGTAATCACCGAACTCTTCTTCAGCGTCTTTTTTGTTGCCGGATTTTACTGCGCGTCGCAATTCTTCTCCCTCTTCTTTGACTTTCTTCCAGACATCCCGCTCCTGTTTCCAGTCAAACCCGACTTTTGCGGCACGCTCTTGCACCCGCAATGCCCTTTGTAATGCGGGTAATCTTTTCGGCACGCCGTCAAGAAGGGAGGTACGGCCTTCCTTCATTTTCAGGCGTTCCCAATTGTGTTTCACCTCGGTGGCGCTCATGGTTTTCTTCGTCTTGAACACATGCGGATGACGACGGATGAGTTTGTCAGTAATGCCGTTGATTATTTCTCTGAGAGAAAATTCCTTTTCCTGTTCAGCTATGGTTGCGTGCATGGCAATGTGAAGCAATAGATCGCCAAGCTCCGTCTTCAGTTCAGCAAGATTGTTGTCGTCAAGCGCTTCGATGACTTCGTATGTTTCCTCGATCAGGCTGTGGCGGATGGATTGGTGCGTCTGCTCTCTGTCCCACGGACATTCGGCGCGCAACGTCCGCACGATGCGTACAAACCTTTCAAATTCTTTTGATGGTACGGCGGGATACCGGTTCTTTTTCAATCAAATCCTTTCAATGCTATGTTGTAAATCCCGGAAACCAACTTAGAGAAATTGAATGTGTATTGCAACGAACGGACGTGTTGGCTATATTTGCTCTGCCATCAACAATCCACAGGACCTTCCTTGACTCATCTCCGACAAACTCTTTTGGCTGCGCTGTGCGTCGCCGCGACGTTGTTCAGCTGCAAGCCCAAACAAAATCCCGCGACCCTTATTCTGTATAACGGAATTATCTACACCGCAACCCAAACGAAGCCAACTGTTCAGGCGGTTGCAATCAGCAACGGAACGATTGTTGGAGTTGGGACGGATACGGAAATACGCTCTTCGTTCTCATCAGCAAAGATGGTGGATTTGCAAGGCACGGCAGTGTTCCCGGGTTTTACAGATTCTCACGCACATCTTGAAAGTCTCGGTCATTTGCTGATCGATCTGAATCTGGAGGGAACAACTACAGTCCAACAAATTCGGAACATGGTTGCTGAACGAGCGGCAACGCTGCCGGCAGGCGCGTGGCTTCGCGGACGTTCTTGGGACCAGAATGATTGGGAGAAAAAAGATTTTCCGACTCACGAAATGCTTGATGATGTTGCAGGTGATCATCCCGTTGCATTACGTCGCGTCGATGGGCATGCACTCTGGGTGAATGCGAAGGCAATTCAGCTTGCGCGAGTAACAAGGTCAACAAAAGATCCATCCGGAGGTAAAATCCAGCGCGATTCCCGCGGCAACCCAACGGGAGTCTTTGTTGACAACGCAATGGATCTGATTGACGCCGTGATGCCGGCGCTGACAAACGAAGAGAGAACTACTGCAATCCAAAAAGCAGTTCAGGAATGCATCGCACATGGACTGACCGAAGTGCATGACATGGGGGTCGATCTGGAGGCGATTGATATCTACAAAAAGTTGATTCGTGAAAAGAGTTTTCCGTTCCGCGTGTATGTTGCTGTTGATGGGATCAACAAAACCTGGGCATATTATTCGAAGCAGGGGCTTGACACCGGTGGCCACGACGGGCGTCTCACTATTCGCGCCTTGAAGCTCTATGCCGACGGTGCGCTCGGTTCCCGCGGCGCAGAATTACTAACCGACTATTCCGATGATCCGGGAAACCACGGGCTGGTGGTTACTCCAATTGACTCAATGAAGATCGCTGCAGCGGTTGCGTTGACCAAAGGCTTTCAGGTTTGCGTTCACGCGATTGGTGATGGGGCAAATCGAAACGTGCTCAATATGTATGAATCCGTTTTGAAAGCAGATAGCACGCATGCAAACAATTCTCGCTTCAGAATTGAACATGCTCAGGTCGTCAGTCAGGAAGATATTCCGCGGTTTGCACAACTTGGCGTTATTCCGGCGATGCAGCAGACACATTGCACATCGGACATGTATTGGGCAGAACAACGTTTGGGCCCCGAGCGAGTGAAGGGCGCGTACGCGTGGCGTTCGTTGATCGAAGCAGGTTCGATCATTCCGGGCGGATCTGATTTTCCGGTCGAGAGTGTGAATCCGCTGCTCGGATTTTATGCCGCGATTACGCGACAGGACGCGAAAGGCTGGCCTGAGGGGGGTTGGTATCCCGGCCAACGTATGACGCGTGAAGAAGCACTCAAGTCATTTACAGTCTGGGCGGCTTACGCTGCCTTTGAGGAGAATTTGCGTGGCAGCATTGAACCCGGCAAGTTGGCGGACTTCACCGTGCTCTCGAACGATATTATGAAATGCGATACGAAGGAGATTCTTTCTACCAAAGTCATATACACAATTGTCGCAGGCGATATCGTGTACGCGTCAAATGAAAAAGGAAATCCTCATTGACAGAGATCCGCTCGGAATTGGTAGAACGGAAAAACTTTGTCTTGAATTTTATTGAAGGGGCGATATTCTCCGCCTCAACTTCCCTCATCTCGGCGCAGACAGTGCTGCCGGCTCTTGTATCACGATTGGGTGGGGAAAATATTGCGGTTGGTTCCGTGGGTGTGATCGGCTGGGTTGGACTTTTTCTGCCGCAGATGTTTGCGGCGCGCTACGTTGAAACTCATCCGTGGAAAAAACCCTGGGCAATCAAATACGGACTTGCGCAACGGGTTGTTATCCTTCTTATTGGTCTTGTGCTGCTGGCATTCGGTGGAGCTCATCCGCTAACAACCCTCTGGCTTTTTCTGATACTCTTCCTTCTCAGCCAAATCCTCACCGGAATAACAACCCCGGGTTGGTTTGAGATGTTTGCAAAGATGATCAGCCCGAGGAAACGGGGAAGACTTGTCGGCATCCGCAGCTCGATAGGGGGAATCGCGGCGCTTGGTTGCGGTGTGTTGCTCACGTGGCTGCTCGCATCATTCGCATTCCCGATCGGATACGCGCTCGCCTTTTTTGCTGCCTTCATTATGCAGATCATTTCCCTTTTTATTCAAACTTCTCTGGTGGAAGAAAGTCCGAGCCCGGTCGCGGAACGCAAACCGTTCTTTGCCCATCTGCGTGAACTTCCCCGTGTGTTACGGGAGAACGTTTATTTTAGAAACTTTCTTATTGCTACCGTATTCCAAATCGTCGCGACGATGCCCGTTGGGTTTTATACCGTCTCGGCGCTAAGCCAATTTCAGGCTGATGAGTCGATGGTCGGAAAGTTCACTCTCGCAATTGTCGGGGTTCAAGTCGCGACATCATTGGGAATCGGATTTCTTGCCGACAAATATGGAAACAAGCTCTCGCTGGTTATCGCGTCGGTGGCGCTCCTTTGCGCGAACGTGGTGGCCTTTGTTGCTCCAACTCTTTCATGGTTTACACTCACGTACATTTTTCTCGGTATCAATCTCGGTACGGAACTGCTGGCTCGCTACAACATCTCGATTGAATATGGTCCGTTGAACCAGCGCGCAAAGTACATCGGACTGATGAACACTCTGATTGCTCCATTTTATTTTATCGGATTGGTGGGAGGAATGGTCAGCAATTCGTACGGATACGGCGCAGTGTTTGGTTTGGGCATAGTGGCATCCGTGATAGGAGTATTCCTTACGGTTTTTAAAGTGAGAGAACCGCGCAGTTTGAGTGAGTTGGAACTACAACGAGCCTGAACCGGAACTTTGCATTTCACTCCTCACGCATTTATATTGCTTCATAATGCAACGCACAGCACCCCCTCTTCTTGCAAAACAACCGTGGACGGTTCTTTCGTTAATCGAATGGTCAACCAGCCATCTGCGCGAGCGTCAATTCGATGAAGCCCGTCTCCACACGGAACTGCTGCTTGCACACACGATGCACTGCTCGCGTCTCCATCTCTACACAAACTTCGACCGCCCTCTGACAGCAGTGGAACTGGGTGTCTTCAAAGAATTATTCAAGCGAAGACTTACGCACGAGCCGCTTCAGTATATCGTCGGCGAGACTGAATTCATGGGATTGCCGTTTGCAGTCAACAAACATGTTCTGATCCCCCGGCCCGAAACGGAGTTGTTAGTTGAGAAGGCTGCCGAATTAATCAACTCTCTCTCGAAAGAAAAGGTCGAGGTTCTCGACCTCGGCACCGGATCCGGCAACATAGCAGTTGCGATTGCGGCGTTTGCAAATTCCGCAGTTGTTACGTCCATCGATATCAGCGCGGATGCAATTGCGGTTGCAGTCTCAAATGCCGAACGCAATCACGCTGCAAACGTGACTTTTTTTTGTGCAGATATGCTCACGGATTTTCTGCCCGGAAGAATGTTTGACGCCATTGTCTCCAATCCGCCATACATTGCGCTGGAAGAATTCAGGGACCTTCAGCCAGAGGTGCGGGATTTTGAACCGCGTATTGCAACAACGGACG
>JBKJJX010000144.1:0-9439 GCA_046597825.1 Bacteroidota bacterium
CTCAGTGTTCTCTCTTCACTCTGTTTCCTCTGTGATAGTTTTTTCAAAATATGGCTCGCTTTAAACTCTACATCGAATACGAAGGAACCCGCTACAGCGGTTGGCAGGTGCAGAAAAATGCGCGCACCGTGCAGGGTGAATTGCTGGGCGCGATGAAGACGATTTTCAAGGCGGATGACTTTGAGTTGTACGGCGCGGGACGAACCGATGCAGGAGTTCACGCGCTGCAACAAATTGCTCACCTCGAAGTGAAGACAATGCTCGGCCCTGAAATTATCCGCATGAAAGTGAACGACGAGTTGCCGGCTGATATCAATCTGATTGAAGTTGAGAAGGCATCTCCCGGTTTCCATGCGCGCCACGATGCGATTGCAAGAAGCTACCTGTATCAGATTTCCCGGCGGCGTACAGCGTTCGGTAAAAAATATGTCTGGTGGATCAAGGATAAATTGGATGCTTCGAACATGGATCATGCATTACAGATGTTTGTCGGCTTGAAGGACATGCAGTCATTTACCGAAGACGATCCCGAGGAAAAATCCACGAAGGTGTTGGTTGAGAAAGTGGAATTGAAAGAAGTCGGAGAGCTGATTCTCATCCGTATCACGGGTTCACACTTTGTATGGAAGCTGGTTCGTCGTATGGTCGGCGTTTGTGTTGAAGTCGGCAGGCGCAAACTCTCTTTAGATGACGTCCGCCGTTTTCTTGAGCAGAAATCGAACGAGCCTGCAAGGTTCACCGCTCCGCCGTCTGGATTGTTTCTGGAGCGGGTCTACTATCAAGGCGACCTGATGAATTCACAATTGCGGCCAACCATCAATCTCTAGCCAGCTTTTTGCCTGTTTGCAATTCCCTCCTTGATTCTCTATATTTTTTAGGGAATTCATTACGAAAGAATATATGACGTCGACTGAAATCCAACCACAAACCGTTCGGGCGTATGAAGTGTTCGGTGACTTCTGGTTTAATTCCGAGCCAATCCTTATTTCTGCCCATCGTGGCCGTGTGATACTTGTTGAATTCTGGGATTACACCTGCATCAATTCCCGCCGTGAAATCTCGTATATCAAAGAATGGAACCGCAAGTATGAAGAGTACGGGCTGATCGTTATCGGTGTGCACACTCCAAAATTTCCTTTTGGAAAGAATCCTGAAGTTGTGCAGCAGGCGATTCAGAGATTGGGAATCACCTACCCGGTTGTCATGGACAATGAAGGTTCAGTCGCATCAAAATACGGGAGCCGTTCATGGCCGGAAATTTTTCTGGTCGACAGGCATGGTTTTGTCCGTTATCAACATTCAGGCGAAGGAAATTACACAACGACTGAGCGCGTACTGCAAACTCTGTTATATGATGCAGGCGCCGATAGCGACATGCCTCTGCTCATGGAGCCGTTGCGTGAAGAGGACAGGTCGGGCGCAATTTGTTTTCGCTCGACGCCGGAGTTGTATGCCGGCTATCTGCGCGGGAGCATCGGTAATGTTGAAGGGTTCAGTCCTGAATCCGTAGTCGAATATGCCGACCCTGATTTGTATATGGAGGATAGAATTTACGCTGCGGGTAGCTGGCTGAACGACAGGAACAGTTTACGTCACGGAGATGCCGGGAATGGACACATCATTGTAAGTTATCACGCGCTTGAAGTGAATGCAGTGATGAAACCGGATGGCGAAAAAAAACTTGAAGTGACGGTAAGCCAGAACGATCAGTTCCTGAATGATGAAAATAAAGGCGACGATATCAGGTTCGATCCCGGCGGCCGCAGTTTCCTGATTGTTTCAGAGCCCAGGCTGTACAGTCTTGTCAAGAATCCCCGTTATGGCGAGCATGTTCTGAAACTAACGACGGCAACCGAAGGATTCACTATCTATTCATTCAACTTTGTTTCCAGTGTCATACCAGAGCTCGTCTCGAACAATTAGCTTACAATCCGGCAAAAAGAAAATTGAAACGGCGGGCAACGCGCTCGCCGTTCTTGTTTTGTAGAAGATAAGAATGAAAGACCGTGTATGAAAACTCTCCAACAGCTTCTTGATGAACGAATCATGATCATTGATGGCGCAATGGGAACGATGATTCAACGCCACAAATTGCAGGAGGCGGATTACCGGGGAGAACGCTTTAAGGATTGGCACGTCGATGTCAAAGGGAACAACGATCTTCTTAATATTACGCAGCCCGAAATCATCATTGGAATTCACAAGCAATACCTTGAAGCGGGCGCCGATATCATCGAGACGAATACATTCAGCAGCACTGCGATTGCCATGGCGGATTATGAAATGCAATCGCTTGCGTATGAACTGAATATCGCTGCCGCGAAATGCGCCAGGGCTGCCGCCGATGAATACACTGCTAAGGATCCATCGAAGCCGCGGTTTGTTGCAGGTGCGATGGGGCCGCTCAACAAGACATTGTCGTTGTCGCCGGACGTGAATAATCCGGGCTTCCGCGCCGTGACGTTCGATGAAGTGGCGTCGGCGTATTACGATCAGGTTTCGGGTTTGGTGGATGGAGGAGTGGACCTTCTTCTCGTTGAGACCATTTTCGATACGCTCAATGCGAAGGCTGCCATCTACGCAATCAAAAAATACTTCCGCGACACAAAGAAAAGGGAATTGCCTGTCATGATCAGCGGGACTATCACCGATGCAAGCGGCAGGACGTTAAGCGGGCAGACGCTGGAGGCGTTCTACACATCCGTCATGCATGCGAAGCCATTGAGCGTCGGGTTGAACTGCGCGTTGGGTGCGGCTGAAATGCGCGGACACATCGAAGAATTGTCGCAGCTCGCATCATGCTACGTTTCCGCCTACCCGAACGCCGGCTTGCCGAATGCAATGGGTGAATACGATGAGCAGCCCCTGGAAACCGCTCACTTTATGGAAGATTGGGCGAAACAGGGATTTGTGAATATCGTAGGTGGCTGTTGCGGGACGACACCGGATCATATCCGGGAAATCGCTGCGCTCGTCAAGAATATTGCGCCGCGAGAAGTGCCCGTCGTTGAAGCGGTGCTGTAAACCCTGTTCAAATTGAAATAGAATATGAATACGATCAAACCATATCTCCGCCTTGCAGGTCTTGAACCGCTCGTGGTTCGTCCCGAGACGAACTTTGTCAACATCGGGGAACGAACGAATGTCAGCGGCTCCAAGAAATTCGCCCGGCTCATCAGGGACAATAAATACGAAGAGGCACTCAGCGTAGCGCGCCAGCAAGTAGAGAGCGGCGCTCAGGTGCTGGATGTGAACATGGACGATGCGCTGCTGGAAGGCGTCCCCGCGGTGACCACCTTCCTGAATCTTCTGCAAAGCGAACCGGACATTGCCAAAATCCCCATCATGATCGACAGCTCCAAGTTTGAGATCATTGAAGCCGGATTGAAATGCGTGCAGGGCAAGTGTATCGTCAACTCCATCTCGATGAAAGAAGGCGAAGCGAAGTTTATTCAGCAGGCGTTCATCTGCCAGAGTTTTGGCGCCGCCGTTGTCGTAATGGCGTTCGATGAAGTCGGGCAGGCAGACACAAAGAAACGCAAAGTTGAGATCTGTCAGAGGGCGTACAAGATTCTGACGGAACAAGTCGGATTCAATCCACAGGACATTATTTTCGATCCCAACATTTTCGCCGTTGCCACCGGAATCGAAGAACACAACAACTATGCGCTCGACTTCATTGAGGCGACAGCAGAGATAAAACGACTGATGCCGCTGACGAAAGTGAGCGGCGGAGTTTCAAACGTATCGTTCTCGTTCCGCGGCAACGATCATGTTCGCGAAGCCATGCATTCCGTGTTCCTTTATCACGCAATCAAAGCCGGAATGGATATGGGAATCGTGAACGCGGGACAACTGGTTGTCTATGATGAGATAGAATCGACATTGCGGCAACTTTGCGAAGATGTGTTGCTGAACCGGAACAACGACAACAACCAGGCAACCGAAGCGCTGATTGTCCATGCGGAAAAGGTGAAAGCGAAGGGCAAAGTTGAGATCAGGGACGAAGCATGGCGAAATTCTACCGTCGAGGAGCGCCTCAAGCATTCGCTCGTCAACGGAATTACGGATTATATCGATGCGGATACGGAAGAAGCGCGGCAGAAATATCCGAAGCCGCTTGACGTGATTGAAGGTCCATTGATGGATGGAATGAACGTCGTCGGCGATTTGTTCGGTTCAGGCAAGATGTTCCTGCCGCAGGTCGTGAAGAGTGCGCGAGTGATG
The DNA here is from genome assembly GCA_046597825.1 of Bacteroidota bacterium. Lineage (GTDB taxonomy): Bacteria > Bacteroidota > Ignavibacteria > UBA10030 > UBA6906 > CAADGV01. The sequence goes on from JBKJJX010000144.1 coordinate 4,228, forward strand.
AAGAAGAGCGTGGCAATTCTTACTCCGTATATCGAGGCGGAAAAAGAAGAGCGGAAGCAGGCGCACATTGCCGCGGGGACAGTGAATGAAGAGGGAGCGGGGGCGGCAAAGATTTTATTGGCAACGGTCAAAGGCGATGTGCATGACATCGGCAAAAACATTGTTGGCGTTGTGCTCGGGTGTAACGGGTACGACATTGTCGATCTTGGCGTCATGGTTCCGACCGACAAAATTCTTGACACTGCCATGAAGGAAAAAGCAGATATCATCGGCCTGAGCGGATTGATTACTCCCTCGTTGGATGAGATGGTACACATCGCCAGGGAAATGAAACGAAGAGGCATGACGCAGCCATTATTGATCGGTGGCGCCACAACTTCCCGAGTGCATACGTCCGTGAAAATTGCGCCGGAATATGACAACGGCGTTGTGCACGTGCTCGATGCGTCGCGGAGCGTTACAGTCGCAGGCTCATTGCTCAGCAATGAACAGAAACCTGATTTTCTCAAGAACATCAAAGAAGAATATCGCAAACTCAAAGAAACATTTGAGACGAGAAAATCAGCGACCCGACACGTTTCGTACAAGGATGCGCTGAAGAACAAAGTGAAGATCGGGTGGAGTGAATACAAGCCAGCTGCACCCGCATTTACCGGCACGAAAGTGTTTGACAATTTCAATTTGTCGGAGCTGCGTCCGTACATCGATTGGAAGCCGTTTTTTATTTCATGGGAAATGCATGGCAACTTCCCTGAAATTCTGAAAGACGTCAAAGTCGGAGTTGAAGCAACCAAACTCTACAACGATGCGAACTCACTGCTAGACAAGGTTATCGCTGAAAAGTGGCTCACGGCAAAAGGTGTTATCGGCTTCTGGGAGGCAACGAGTGATGGTGATGAGGTGGAACTCAAAACTCAAAATTCGAAACTCAAACTGGAATTTCTGCGTCAGCAAGTTCAGAAATCGGGGGGGCAGCCGAACTTCTCCCTGGCGGATTTCATCGCCTCCAAAGAATCGAACAAACAGGATTTCATCGGCGCATTTGCCGTGACGATGCACGGCATCGAACCGCGTGTGAAAGCCTTCGAAGCTGCACATGATGACTACAACAAAATTATGTTGCAGTCGTTAACGGATAGGTTGGCGGAAGCGTTTGCAGAATGTCTGCACGAAAAGACACGCAAAGAATTCTGGGGTTATGCAAAGGACGAACATCTCGCCAAGGATGATCTCATTAAAGAAAAATATTCAGGCATCCGTCCCGCGCCCGGATATCCCGCATGCCCCGATCATACAGAAAAGTACAAGCTGTTCGGTTTACTCAACGCAACAGAAACCACAGGCATAACATTGACAGAATCGCTGGCGATGTTTCCCGCTTCATCGGTCTGTGGCTGGTATTTCAGTCATCCGCAGAGCCAGTATTTCGGCGTCGGAACGATTCAACGGGACCAGCTTGAAGACTACGGACGACGCAAAGAGATGAAGATCGAAGAGCTTGAGCGGTGGTTGAGACCAAATCTTGACTAGAGATCATGATCGTTCTCGACATCATCCTCATCAACCGCACGGCGGAGAAGGTGTGGACTTTTGTTGAGAACTCCGAAGCGTTCATCATGTGGTTCGGCAAGCCCGTTAGAAATTCCAGTTCTGCGCGGTCATGAATCCTTCAAGGTCGATATAAGAAATTCCAAAATGCTCGCAGACATTGGGAATCTTTGCGGCGTGCGGTTTTAGTCTTTCTTGCGTCACAACAGTGGCATTTTTGATTGCAGCGGCGGCAATGACAAACGGGTCAGCCACCGGCGTTCCCTTCAGCGTCTGCCTGCTACCTATAAGAGCATGAAAGTGCTGGACCTGAAAAATGGATGCAACAAATTGCAATTCCTCATTTGTCGGCGTAGCGAAGATGGTGTTGTTTGCTTTCGCCCAAACTTGAACATAGTCGGCATCGTTGTACGCATGAAGTTCGTTGAACACTTCACGGGTAGAAACCAGTGTGCCGTTTGCGACCATTTGTTCAAGGCCTGACCACAATGAAGGGAAAGTCGTACGATAGTAGTTCTTCAACACGATGAGCGAGCTGGTATCCGCGACATAGATCATTCGACAACTGCCTTTCGCAAAGCCAATTCCTCAAGACCGGCAATGCTGCCAGTTTTTACGCCTAGATATTCAGCGGCTTGTTCGAGACTAAGTTTCCCTTGATAATGTTTGCCGAGCACGAGTTGGAGATAGCGCTCTCCAAGGTACGTTGCCTGCGTTGCGTAATAGTTACCACCAGCGGTCTGTTCCTTCATCTGCCCCGCCCACAGAGATGCTTTTTCCTGATAGAGATTTTGTGACACTATCCCTCTGTCAAGGAGTCGCCTCAGAATCGCTTCACGGCTTACACGATACCGCCTTGCCAGCCTTTCAACATCTTGATCACCCAACTGGTTCAACTCTCGCAACTGAGTTTCGAAGTCCGTAGTTGGAATGAGTATTTCAGCGGCTAAGGCATTGCAAAATCTCTCGACGCGTTGCTCTTGTTGTCCAAGCTGATCAATATAGCCACGATCAAACTTTGAGATTCCGTAGACACCCAGCAGTACATGTCCCAGTTCATGGAACAGGCTAAAAGTCTGCCTTGTTTTTGTGGTGCTGTTGTTAAGGTAAATAACGGGGAACTCAGCATCGAGAAGACAAAGCCCAGAAATCTCTTTTTGTTTGAACGCGTGCTTGAATACGAATACGCCAGCATCCTCAACTGCAAGGCGCCAACTTTTGAGAGCCTCTTCATCACTACTCCACCCCAGTTGCATTTGCAGAGAGACTCTGAGAAACCGACGGACTTCGCTTGCTGCGGCCATTACATCAGCGTTGACGGATAGTTTTAAATCCCGAAAAATCTTCTTCTCAGATGGATTGACGCCATCGTTAAGCTCTCTTAGCGAAAGTTGTAAGGCCTGTGCAAGCCGAATCTGATAGCGGGTATCTGCAATGAGAGAGTTAAGATCGAAATCCGGAAGTGTTCGGAACTGTCCCCTTACATCAGCTTCAATAGGTGGAATCGGCAAGAAGAAGACAGCAAGCGGTCGCTTGTATACCTGATACGCCAGCTTTTCAAGTTGAGCATATGTCGGATACGAATCTCCAGCTTCCCATGATGCGATCTCGTCAACTTCACGGTTCAATTTCGCCGCAACATCTTCGACTGTATATCCTTGCGCCTCTCTCGCCCATTTGAGAACGGCGGGATGTATGCCGACTATTTTTCCAGCCATCTAGTCACCATAATTCTCTTAGAACAGCTTCACTCGCAAGTAATGTAGAAAAATCCGGTTTAACTCTCATAATCTTCAAGCAACTTTCCTTCAAATCGTGAACAAGCGATGTTTCTTTGTTTGGTCGAATTTTCCTGTCGCGGAAACTTATCCTGGTTTTGCGGGTACATTTAGACAGCAGGAAGGAAGAACTTTTGCGCCGGTAAGGTCTGTCCTGTGTTATCCGGTATTAGAATAGCGAATGGTGCGATAAGTTGCAATGCCGGCTCCTGGTGACATTCTCCTCCTTTTTCCGTAACTCTTTCTGAATTCAATCCGCACGTACTCGCGTTCATTCTAATTTTCCAACTCTTCATGGGCAACTTCGTTTTTGGTGCCGACGGCGGCGGAACAAATTTTTGCAAGGTGTCTTGTGATTCTCCGTCCATCATGCGTCTTTCTTCGTCGATCGATACTTCACTTTTGGTTCTTCAACACCAAATCCTATTTTTCGTTTAGGTGGTGGCGAGGGAGGAGCCATTAGTTCACGAATGGCACGAAAGACCACTGCAAACTGCTCGTCATACTTCTTCTCCAATTCTTCAAGCTTGCGCGCAAGGTCCTTGTGCGTCGAGAGTAATTCACGAAGCCGGACAAAAGCCCTCATGATTTCAATGTTCACTTGAACGGCACGTTTGCTATGAAGAACGCTCGACAGCATCGAGACACCTTGTTCAGTGAAGGCGTACGGGGCATACCGTCTTCCACCCCATTGAGCGCTCTCCGCGCTTGAGGTGCCAAATTGGTACCTCAAGTTTTCAATTTCGTCGGCAGATAATTCAAAACAGAAATCGGGAGGAAACCGATCGAGGTTTCTCTTGACCGCACGCTTCAGAGCTTTCACCTCAACCTGATAAAGATCGGCAAGATGGAAATCAAGCATAACCTTTTGCCCACGAATAAGCAGGATTCTTCTCTCGATGATCTGGGGAACCAATGCACCCGGTTTTGACATGTTTACTCCTTTTCGCGATTACGCTCACAAGCGATTCGCAGTTGTAATGCTTTGAGCGAATGGAACGGTAGGAAGAACTTTTGCGCCGGGAAGGTCTGTCCTGTGAATCCTGCTTGAGAATAGCGAATGGTGCTATAAGTTGCAATGCCGGCTCCTCGCGTTGTTTCGCATCTTGTGATATTCTCCTTCTTTTTCCGTAACTTTTTCTGAATTCAATCCGCATTTACTCGCGTTCATTCTAACTCTCCGATCATTCATGAGTACTTTCGTCTTTGGTGCCGACGGCGGCGGAACAAAAACGCTTGGCATCCTCGCAACTCCCGATGGGAACATCCTTGCACGCCGCACTGTCGGCGCGAGCAATCCGAACGTCGTCGGATTTGAAATGGCAGCAGCGAATTTGTTCGAACTGATTCAAGGATGCTGCGCCGATGCCAAATGTTCTCTTGGTGAGCTGGAGTCTCTTGTGCTCGGACTTGCCGGCGCCGGACATACGGAAAATCGATTGCATCTGCGTGAGCGGATTGTTGCACTTGCCGGCAGCGAACTTCCGGTAACGATCGAGACAGATGCGCGCATCGGACTCGAAGGCGCGTTCGAAGGAAAGCCCGGCATTCTGATTATCGCCGGCACAGGCTCGGTTGTGATAGGGAAAAACAGTTCGGGCAACGTGATCATTATCGGCGGATGGGGACGCGGACTGGGCGACGAAGGAAGTGGTTTCTTTTTTGGACTCGAAGCGCTAAAATCCCTGAGACTGTATTATGATGGACGAGGCGGATCGAAGTTGCTTGCACAGATGATTGCCGAAGAATTCGGCTTGAACTCGCGTGAACGTATTATCTCAGCGGTGTATCAGGAAAAATTTGAATTTTCGAAGCTCGCTCCGTCTGTAATGATTGCGGCAGAGCAGAACGATCAAATTGCGTTGCAGATTTTAACTGCAGGAGCA
>JBKJJX010000170.1:0-4943 GCA_046597825.1 Bacteroidota bacterium
TAAAATTCCTTAGCTGATCGCCATAGAAGTCAATAAATTTTCCCGGCACACGCCGCTCAATGCTGAACTGATCGCACAGATCGTTGATGAGCGCAGTGAGTGAAGCAACTTGTGCCGACTCGTACTTGTCGAAGTAACGGAACCCCCTGTAATCTTTTCCGTAATCGAATGCTGCATCCATGGATTTTTCAGTTTTATCCGAAACGCGGTCGAAACAATACAGCTTACCGTTTACGCTTTTCAATCCGCCTTCACTCGCGAGTTCAATTCCGATAAATCTTTTCTCAAATGCTATTCGCTGCGCATTCGCCCATGGCAATCCGAACTGCCACGCCCACGCCGTGGGTTCAAAGACTTCATAGATCGTCCCGTCGCCCTCAATAATATACGGTGTGCCGATCATATCCTTATTCGCTTTCCAATAGTCGAATGTTGACGGGACCGTCCCTCCCACCGTGTGGTGAATAGCTATGCCGGTTTTCTGATTCCCTCCGGGGAAATACTGCGAGGGTGGTAGTCTCAGCGAACGATTAATGACTGCAGACATTTTCTGCCTTTATGAAGATGGAAGAAAGAATATCGTTTGTTCGAGATCTCTTGAATCGTCGTTCCAGCGCAGGAGCGGTTCACGCTGAAGTGATCCGTTCTTGTTGAGAACGCGCAGGACGCAGAACGTGTTCGTGTCCCGAACTTTGTACGTATCGATTTCAATTGTTGGAATCCATGTGCCACTGTTAAGATACCAGCAATCAGGGCCGGCAAGATTCATTTCTGATGTGTGTGTATGGCCGAATGTTATCAGCTTCAGCGCCGGATGTTTTTGGTAGATGGATTTGGCGCAAGAGAGAAGCGAGACCGATTGATCGGCGCCGGCAAGACGGCTTTGAACCCACCGTACCGCCGCTGCTCCAAGCAACGAGATAGCCGTGTTGATAATCCAGCGAACTACATCGCTTGCAATCAATGTCTGAAGCTTGAAGTATAAGAAGCCCGCCAATGCCGCAAAGACCAACACCGGCAACCCGACACCGAAAATTTTTCCGATGATCTTCGCCGCGTACGCCACATGGTTTTTGCGGACAATCTTCCAGGCGCCGATGAAATGGTAAAAGACAATCTTGAAAATCTTTTTCGGGTAATGAAGCGCAACGGCTTTCAGGATATTTGTCGGGGGCTTGATATTGTCAAAGAGCGGATCGATCTCCTCTATCTTGTTGATGACATACCGGTTGAACAGAGAACCGACCGGCAGAGCAAGCTCCTGGGGATTTCCCGGCAGTGTATCGCTGGCGCCTCCGGTTATTTCCTCCAATAGATGTCCGTGTTCGATATACATTTCGTTGTTAATAATAAGCGACTGCTGATAAAACCTTGTCCGTTCGTTAAAGATCGCATACAACTGTGCATCATCATTCGCCAGGAAGAAAACAAAAGCCTGCCGCACGGCTTCCCAAAACAATTCAATATCGTGGTTGCCTTTCACGATGAGTAGCCGGTTGTCATCCTTTTGCAGGAACTGACGCAACGCGTCGAAAAATACTTTGTGTCCCAGAAATATCAACAGCAATTTCCACACGGACTTGTAGTCGTGGGTTTTGAATCCGTACTCCTTTTCGGAATCGTCGGCGCTGTACAAGTCAAGGCTTGCCGCCGGATGATTGACCGCTTTGAGAAAAGAAGTCCAGTGTTGAACAAGAGCTGCATCCTCCGGATTTTCTTTATGAGGGATCCGGTTTACCCGCAGGAAATCAAAGAAATCTCCGTTGATGACGAGCGTCTGAGAATGTCCCTGTTGGGAAATCCCTTTCAGAAAACGATCAAATGATTCATCCCAGAAAAAATTTTCGCCCTGCGTGAACTTCCCGAATGGACCGGTCCGTCCATCTGCCATATGAAGATCGCTGACAAGATAAACATCGTTCCGGTCTGTCCACGATGCGAGACTTGGTTCGTTATACGTTTGTGCAAGCGGCATTCTGCCACTCCTCTGTTGTTGGGCGCTGCTAATTCACTTTGTTGATTGCTTCCAAGACATGGGGAAAAAATTGCGGGTTCATCGCAAAATCTTCGTGCCCCTGCCCTTTCCACTCGGTAAAGAACTTCGGCTTGCCGGATAATTTCTCAAACATAACCCGTCTCACTTCAGGCGGATCAGCAAGCGTATCATATTCCATTACAACCACGGATGTAGGAAGAGTTATAGAGCCATAGTACTCGGAAAAATTCACCTTCCCATCGAGCGACAACATCTTCTCGTTCAGGATTGCCTGATGGTGCTGCTTGAGCATTGCCCAATATGTTCCGTCAAATGTTCTGTAGAGAAGATAGCGGCGTGACTCGCGGCTTGCATTCGGGATGTGGTACAAAAATTCCCAGAAACTCATCTGCGCCACGCCATTGAAGATCAACGTTAGTGGAAAGAGAACAATACTGAGAATTTTGTTTGTCAGAAGTTTTTCACGCAGCTTCAAACTCACCGGCACCGGAAGAAATTTGAGTATGCTTAGAATTTTAAGCAGCGTTGAAGACCGGAGAATGCAGAATTGATTCTTGCCGACCTTGACCATTATACCTGTTCTTACAAATTCCCGCAAACCCGATTCGCCGCTGAATGTAAAATCCAGGTAGCTGCCGAGTGTTACGAAGCCTTTTAACTTTTGCTGCCGTGACTGCGCTTCTGCCGCAGAGACGGTCATCGAACCGTCGGGGAGTTTCACCGCTCCCATCAAACTCATCAATGCAGTGTTGCCGCCCTGACTGTGGCCGACGTAGATTGGTTTCAGATTTGTTTCGCGACCGACATAATCAATCACAGCCGGAATATCTTCGGCGGCAAAATCGTCGAGTCCCGAGGGCTGTTTTCTTCCGGTTGATTCCCCCGTACCGCGCGAGTGAATGATCCACAAATCCATTTCCTTTGCCCAGAGAAATTCCGCGAGACTGCCGGCACCCGGCATCACGTCATAAAAATGTCCGTTCTGCGTAAACCCAGGCCAGAGGATGACAGGCTGCTTGCCGGGATTCGGCATCCGGAAACCGGAGATTGAAATCTCCGGCCCGTCGTATGTCCGGACACCAACGGTAAATGAGCGTCGTTCCATAAAAAAACTTTCGTAAAGATCAGGCGATTCGTTGAGCGGCGTACGTTGCCATCGCCATAATTGTTAACTGCGGATTAACACGAACACTTGTCGGAAAGATACTCGCATCGCAAACATACAGATTATCAAACCCGTGGACTTTAAAGTTTGTATCGACAACGCCGATACCGGGATCGTTGCTCATGGGGTTGCCGCCTTGCGGGTGCGCCGAGCTTAACGCAACATCTTCCGGTTTTTGAATATGATCATCGATCTTCTGAAGATCGCTTTCAGATCGTATCTCGATTGTCTCGAACATGGATGGCATGACGCACGTTGCACCGCTGGCAAGAAACACTTTGCTCAAAAGTTTCATTCCTTTTTTCAATCGCATGAGATCATCAGAGTCCATTGTATAATCAACATCAACCGAACCGAAGATCGAGCGCCTTATTTTGCCGTTGGGTTTTGAGCCGACGACAGGCGCTGCGGTCGCAAGAAACGGATAGCGCTGCATGCGCGTGGTGTGTTCTTCAAACCAGCCGGGCATAATCAGAGCGGACGCTGCGGGCGGGTTGAACGTTGTTTCAAGCAGGCAATCCTGTTCTTTGAGATAACAGCACATCTGCACTCCGTCGAAGGTGTTGAGCTTTTCTGCGAACTCGGCATGCATGGGCGTTGCGATATTAAAGGAGACGCGGGTGCCGACATTTTTCCTGATTCCGCTTTTCATTAGCAGTCCGCTTGAGGCGATCGCTCCCGCAGCCACGACAACGGTATTCGCGGTGACAGTGTATTTGTTCTTATGCTTGCCCGAACAAATTATTTTCGTTGCTTTGCTGCCGCTTGTTTCAATTTTCTCAACCGTACAGTCCGGCACAATCCCGACGCCCAGCTCAACCGCCATAGGCAGATAATTGAGCAGCATGGAAAGCTTCCGGTTGTATTTGCAGCCGAGATTACAATAACCGCTGCCGACACATTCTTCGAAGTTCGTGTGGACCCATTGCACTTCCAGGTTCAAACGCTCGCAGCCTTCGACAAACTTGTTCGATCCTTTGCCTGCAAGGTCATGATCAAGTTCCTTTACACGGATGATCTTCTCAACATCCGAGAACGAATCAGCGAGAAGCTTTCTGTCAACCGAAGCACCGATACCATCCCATTCGCTCAACACATCATCGGGGACGCGGAAACAAATACCGTTGTTGACCACGGTCGTTCCGCCGACGCACGTGCCTTGCAAAATCGCAAGATCAAAATCCTGCGTTAGCTGCAGTCCGCCATCGGCATACAGCATGGGCAGCATATCGGTTTCACGATTTGTAAAATCCCGTTGCGGAACAACGTACGAACCCCGCTCCAGAATTGTGACTTTTCGGTTAGTTCTTTTCGCGAGATTGTAGGCAAGCACAGCGCCCGCCGCCCCCGAACCAATAATGCAAATATCCGTCGTAATATCCGTCGTTGAGTTGACGACCTTTAAATGTGGCGGATCTTCTTTGGGCTTCATCGCAAGGAAGCGTTCCCGGTCTTCAAACGGAACGTACCCGATTGAAGCATTGGTTTTCTGATCTCCGTAGTAAACAAGATACACCATCTGCTTGATGCCGCGAATCAAATCACGCAGAGCGCCTTTGCTGTTCAAAAATCTTTTCTTGATGAACAGTATACGGTCCTCGGCACCCATCCACGAAAGAGGCGGACGCAAAAAGCCGAGAGGAATATATTCTAGAGCCAGCAATGCGATTCTCAACGAGAATTTTCGGGAGGATGCAAAACTTGAGAGATAGCTGTCAATTCGTTCCGTGAGCTCATCGGGAGAAAGAATCTGGTAGTCTCTGCCCACAATTGTTACGCCGG
>JBKJJX010000192.1:0-4673 GCA_046597825.1 Bacteroidota bacterium
GCGCCAACTCCCGCCATCAACGCCGCCCCGAATGCGGGTCCTTCAGATGAATTCACTGTTGCGACTTCGCTGCCGTACACATCCGCCTGTAACTGCCGCCAAAATTTACTTTTCGCTCCGCCACCCGTTAACCGGATTTGCCGGATTGGAATATCAAGCCGTCGAATAATTTCCAGCGAATCCCGCATTGCATACGTTATTCCCTCAAGAACCGAACGGGAGAAATGCTTTTTCTCATGACGCATACTCGCTCCAATGAATCCAGCTCGTGCACTTGCACTGCGGTGAGGAGTCCGTTCGCCGTTGAGATAAGGAAGAAAAAACAATCCATCCGATCCGGCGGGGACTGTCGCTGCTTCACTTGTCAGATCGTCGTATGTACTTCCTGCGCTGAACGTGTCCTTGTACCATCGCAGAGCCCCGCCTGCCATCAGCGTTACGCCCATGATGTACCACATCTCCGGCACGGCATGGCAAAACGTATGCGCCCGCATCTCAGGATCTGTTCTTGGTTTCGCAGAAGGTGCCAATACAACTCCGCTTGTCCCGATGCTCGCGAGAATAGTTTCTTCATTCACAACACCGCAACCGACAGCGCCACACGCATTGTCGGCTCCGCCTGCAACAAGAGGAATTTCCGCGGACAATCCTGCTGCGTCACCGGCCGAGCGGGTTGTTTTTCCGACAACATCCACCGACTCGAACACAGGCGGCAACCATGAGGACGGAATGGATATCTCCTTGAGTATCGGCACCGACCATCTTCTCGCCGCTACATCGAACATCAACGTTCCCGCTGCATCGGAAACATCTGTTGCAAATTCCCCCGACAAGCGAAAGCGGATATAATCTTTGGGGAGAAGCACTTTTGCAATGCGGTTGTATATCTCCGGTTCATGCTCTCGAACCCACAGGATCTTGGGCAGCGTAAAACCTTCAAGGGCAGGATTTGCCACACTATTCCTTAGATTTTCTTCGCCGATGGTTTCGTTTATCCACTTACATTCTTTGTCAGTACGCGTGTCGCACCAAAGAATTGCCGGACGCAGGACGCGGGATTGCTCATCCAGCAACACCAGACTGTGCATCTGTCCCGATAACCCTATTGCTTTGATTTCCGATTTTCCGGAACCCAACGAGGCGACAAGAGTCTTGAGGACTTTCATTGTGGCATTCCACCAATCTTCAGGATTCTGCTCCGCCCAGTTCTGCCCGGGCATTGAAAGCGGGTACTCTTCTGTGGAAGAGGCGCAGGTTGTTCCTTCTTGATTGATGACAATTCCTTTTACACCCGTTGTTCCGATATCAAGTCCGATCAAATATATTTGCCGCATGTCAGCCACGGTATCGCGCTTCGGGGAAGTCAAGCTTTTGGTTCATCACACTTCGCAGCAAGCGGCTGGTGTTTGTCTCATCAGGGTCGAGAAAATATTTTTGCATCTCTTCGGGCGGCGGAAGGCGTTTGATAATTTCACGCCGATAGCGCGTCGAGTTTACACACTCGACAAGATGTTCTGCAAACCGCCGGATGGTTTCCTTCTTCGAATCACCGGAAACACGTTGCGGCCAGATGTCGAAATTCCACAGGCCTGCGAAGCCTTTCCAGTAGAGCCAATATTCCGCTTCGAGAATTTCGTTGAGATTATCATTCCCGGGGATATGATCATTGTCCCAATGCTTGCGGTTATCATTCAGGTCGATTTGGTGGAGAATTCCGAAATCAAGTGCCAGGCAAATACTTTCCGCAAGTTTTCCGCCGGCGATGTGGGCGTGACCGTATTCGATATTCTGAACAACTCTTCCTTTCAGCGGAGAAAGCTTTTCATGCAGGAGATCAAAGAATTGAGACGCCGGAAGATTTGCGTTTTCAGCAAGAAGTTTTTCCTTCAGTCTCTTTCTGATCGTATCATCGACCGTACGCGCGAAGAAGAGTCCGTGAATGGTTTCTCGGACGAACATATCTTCCGCCGGGTCGCCGGATTTTGGTTCAAGGCAAATGTTGCAATCCGGAACCGCTTCAAGAACTTCGATGTACCCGTTCACCATCAATTGCCATGCTTTGGAGTAATCGCACAGGAACAATCCGTTCGATCCGTCGTTTCCCTGCCATAACACTGCATGCCTGCAGCCAAGCGGCTTGTTCAACTCCAGCATAACAGGTCGCAAAATGTTATTCAGCTCCATGGAACGTTTGACGTTTGCGATTGCTTCCTGCCTGATAACCGGATCGGGATTCGAGAGTCCGCCGTTCTTGTATCGCGCCCCGAATGTTTTTGCAACGACGCTTCCGATTCCTACGCGATATTCACGCGCTAGTTTTGCAAGCAGTTCAGCATCGTCGGGAAATTCACCGGGAAAATGTCCGCACACGTACGATATGCCATCGATCTTTGCAGACATTTCAAAGACTTCTTCGAGTTCGAGGGGAAACGCGTTGTAGTTTTTTCCGAAGCGGTCATCCATTCCACCCATAAAAGCCCAGGCGCCGAAAGCGAATTCGGGTTCGGGACCGGGAGATAATGTGAGAGGAGTTTTCATTTTGCGTTGCGAATGCCTTCCAGTAAGCGGTCGACCTCTTCGAATGAATTATAGAGATGGCACGAGATGCGCATCGCATTGAGGCCTGCTTCTCCGACGCCTCTCGTGCGGAATTTCAACTCGCTGAGTTTGTTCTGCAATTCGAGATAGGGAATCTGTTCGTGCACGAATGTAATCATCGCGCTTCTCGCCTCTCCCGAAGGAGAAAGAATTTTCACCGACGGGATCTTCGCGAGCCCGTCAGCGAGATGATTGGCAAGCGCCTGATCGTGCTTCCAGATGTTTTCCTGCCCGATGCGTGTTAGAAAATCCACTGCAGCACCGAGTCCGACCCGCAGTGGAATATTTACCGTCCCGTACTCGTAGCGCTGGGCTGTCGGATGAAACTTCAAAATTCCTTTCTGATAATCGAATCCGTCGTCGGAGTATGCGCCGATGAATTTTGGTTCGATGACATCAAGCATATCTTTCCGGACGTAGAGAAAGCCGGTTTCCTTCGGGCCAACGAGCCACTTATGCCCGCTTGTCGCGTACGCATCGCAGCCCATTTCATGGAGGTTGAAAGGGAACATGCCCGCGGTCTGCGCGCCATCAACAAACAGCCAGATATTTTTACTTTTGGCAAGAGCGGAGATTTCCTTGATCGGCATGATCTGGCCGGTTGTTGTCGTCGCGTGCGGGATGCTGATGAGCCGCGTCCGCTTTGTGATCAATTTCTGAATCCGATCGACGTTCTCCTGAATCGATGTCGTTGAGGGGACAAAGAATTTTATTTCGATATCCGTCCGCTTCCGAAGTCCTTCCCACGGAATCGCGTTGCCGACATGTTCATGTGTCGTTGTAATTATCTCGTCTCCCTTTTTCAGCGGGAGTCCGTTGCAAACAATGTCGATGCCTTCCGTCGTGTTGCGGACGAATGCCAGCTCTTCCGCGTCGCAGCCCAAAAATGCACCGGCTCTTGTCTTGATGTCCTTGAGCAACGCATCGGAGTGTCCGGTCTCGCAAATCTTCTCAAGCTCATCCATCTTCGCCTTCACGGCATCAATAACAGCATATGGCGAAGGGCCAAGTCCGCCGGTATTGAAGTACGCCCGTTCATCAGTCAGCGGGAATTCCTGGCGAACAAATTTCCAAAAATGCGCGTCGTTCGGGTCGACCGCAGGCCACGGTTGCGTCCGCGGCACGGGAGTGGTTTGCATTGCTTCCATTTTGGAGAAGAGCGTTGTTCCCAACGCCGCTCCGGCAACTGTCTGAAAAAATTCTTTACGCTTCATAGTGTTCCCTTCTGATAAGAGCTATCCTACTTTTGAAAATGCATTGAGAGTTTTTGTCCCCATCGGATATTCAGTTGATCGGGCAGTTGGTGGCCCGCCTCGTCTTTGAATCCGAGCTTCTTGAATGTAGTAAGAAAAACCTTCAACGTGTTCACTGTATTAGTTTGTCGTAATCGATGGCTGCATCCGCCACATATAATCCGGATCGATGAATGGTTCATCGTTCTTATGCGCTTCCATCAAAAGGATTTTCTTCTGGACCAATTCCCCAAAGTTCTCGCCGTAGATGTGAAGCGTTTCTCCGGCAGACGAAATGGGAATAACTTCTGTTTCACCTTCTTTCCACAATTCCAGCAATGCTTTTACGTTTTCAATTTCATTTTCCACCATAGAGTGGCACAGCAGCCGATACCGTTCACGCATTTCTCCGCTTACAGCACGCATAAAGCCGTGCACTGATTCTGTCCACGCCATTGTATTCCGCATCGTTGTGCAGAAGCAACGATATGCCCGCAACCGGTCGCGCAGATCAGTAAAGACCTCAATGTCCGTTTCTGAAGAAGTCTGAATCGCCTTCTCACACAGTTCGATTCCTGATGCAAGCGGTGGAATCACCGTCGTATCGAACGTGGATTTCTTTGCGGCTGCTTCATCGACAGAAAGAAAATTCCACATCATGTCATTATTGAGATCTACTCGCGCCGGATTGTTGAATGTGGCAAGAAGGAATCGCTCATAATACACACGCTCCTTCTCCGGAATCACGTCGATATTGGGAATATCGCGAAGCGGTTCGTCGAGAACGCTGATTCGGTGATCGCGATATGGAGACTGTCGGATTCTGCCGTCAGGGCGTTTCCT
>JBKJJX010000200.1:0-7253 GCA_046597825.1 Bacteroidota bacterium
AGGGTTCACGGGCCAATTCGGTAAGGGGCGACTTGACATGCTCCTGAAATAGACGCGCTGTTTTCCCCCTCCACTGATTCCGGTTCGGTCCTGTTTATTCTAATTATCTCTTGACAAAGTTATTTTATTATCGTTACCTTTGGATGGCGCCTCCAGTAAGTATCCGTCTTTTGTCATCTGATATTCATTCTTTCGATTAGGAGGGGAAGATGCCCATTCCATCAAACCGTTCTTTTCCCAAAGCTCTCTTCAGTCTTGTAATGTTTGTCGGTTTGGCTAACGGTCAAATTAATTGGGAGCGCTTTCCCGGAAGCCCTGTCATTCCACTAAATGCCAACCCACCATTCCAACAAACAATCGCTCCAAGTGTTCTGTACGATTCTGTTGCGGGCATCTATAAAATGTGGTTCTCCTGTGTGTTAGTCGGTGGTTCAACGTGGAATGTTTCGTATGCAACTTCTGTCAACGGAACTACGTGGCAAGTGTACAGTGGCAGTCCGGTGCTACAAGTTGGCGGGAGTGGTAGTTTCGATAGCCAATGGTTAATCGATCCGTTTGTCATGCGAGTCGGAAACTTATACAGGATGTATTACACTGGTTACGACGGAACACGATGGCAATCAGGACTGGCAACTTCGGAAGATGGGATCAACTGGATAAAACATCCAAACAATCCGATTTTGCGCGTGGTTACCGGCTCATCATGGGAGTCAGTCGGTGCCAATTGCCCTAAGTTGTACTTCAATGGCTCTATCTACACGATGATATATAGCGGGTACAACGGATCGAATTACAGTATTGGACTTGCAACATCAACGGATGGAGTAAGCTTTACAAGACACCCGTCAAACCCCGTTTTGCGGAAAGGGACTTCTTCCGAGTGGGATGCAAATTCAGTTTTTATGAATTCATTTATTCACTATAACGGAAAACTCTATATCCTATATAATGGCGGAGTGTATTCGTCTGTAGGTTTTGCGACATCTTCAGATGGTGGCGTTTCCTGGTTAAAGTATCCGGGAAATCCGGTGTTCACAACTGGTGCCTCGGGTTCTTGGGATGGGAGTAGAATCACAGTCGGTTCATTGATCGCTACAGGAAGTGGATTCCAATACTGGTACACCGGGCAATCTGCGTTGACAGGCAAATGGCAAATAGGATATGCTACAGGCAGCATCGCTCTGCCAATTGTCATGAGCGATACGATTGCGCTTTGGCACTACGATGAAATAAGTGGGAATACCGTTCTTGATTCTTCTCCCTATCGAAACGATGGTGTGGCTTCAGGAACTACTATTGTACCCGGCAGATTCGGGAATGCGCGCTATTTTCCGGGGAATGGTTATGTGAATGTTCCAAATCCCTCCAACGGATCCTTCAACATGAATCCTGACCAAAGCTTCACAATTGACCTCTGGTTTAAAACAAGTTCAACTGTTGATGGTTGGCTTACGCGAAGAATACCAGGCTTCTCGATGGCAATTTCTAGCGGTCGAGTCTTAGGCGAGGTGGGAAATCGTGAAGATGGAGCGCCTCCGGACACAATCATGAAGCTGTTCAGTGATCATACCTATCGTGATGGGCAGTGGCATCATGCAGTATTCATAAGAGACAGATCTGTTCACAAGCTCTTTCTCTACGTCGATGGTGCATTAGACGCAACACCAATGAACGACAACTTTCCTATTCCGCTTATTAGTGACCGTCCATTGACTATGGGACGATGGGAAAATCTCGGTCAGCCGGAATACTTCATGGGCTACCTTGACGAGGTCGCCATCTTCAAAGGTGCGCGTCATCCGGTCGTTGTCGTTAGCGATACTGCCGGTCTTTGGCATTTTGACGAATCTACTGGGTCAACTCTGTTTGATTCCTCACCATACCATAATAACGGTACCGCATTTGGGGCGACTATTGTTGGAGGTATCATGGGAAATGCGAGGAACTATAATGGCACGGGCAACTACTCAACGATGACTTCCAACGCGGCTTACAATTTCCAGAGTTCAGAAAGTTTCACAATAACTACATGGGTGAAGACGACTCAACCGGAAGGAATAATTGTCCGACGAGGGCTGGATCCAATCCCCGGTTTTCAATTATCAATTCATTTTGGGCGCGCTATTGGACGAATCGGAAATCGTCAAGGAAATAGCTGGACTGATACCCTTCTGACGCTATCGAGTACTCAGCTCATTAACGATAACGTTTGGCATGAACTCAGAATGGTGAGGGATCGAAATCAGGGAAAATTATTTCTATATGTAGATGGCATTTCCGCAGCACCTCCCCAGATTGATAATTTCAGTGTTCCTCTCACCAATGATCGCCCATTGACGCTCGCAGCATCTTTAATACTTCCCGATTATTTCAGTGGACCGATTGACGAGCTAGGTATTTTTCGTGGAGCCCGTCACCCCGCCGGCGCAGGAGCGCCGATGATTGAAGTTCTACCTCTTCAACTCAATTATGGAAATGTTTTTGTCGGAACGAATGCCGTCAGAGATGTGACTGTAAAAAATGTCGGATTTTCTGATACATTGAGAGTCACAGGCATCTCATCGAACAATCCTCTGTTCGCTTCCAACGCTTCCACGTTCTCGCTTCCTCCCGGTTTTGCGCGGACTGTGCAGGTAACATATACTCCATCGGCAGCGCGAACCGACACGGGTTCGATCTCAATTTCAAACAACGACACCACCCGTCCGGTCGTGCGTGTCAAGGTAAACGGAAACGGTTTTGCCGCGGCTGCCGCGCCGCTTATTACATCTATACGGGACATTCCTGAAGATCAGGGAAAGCAAGTCCGTGTCACGTGGTATAAAAGCAGTCATGATAGTGTCGGCGATTCGCTTCGTATCGGGCAATACAGTCTCTGGAGACGTGTGGGATCGAATAACACTCTATGGGATTTTATCGAATCCATTCCCGCTGTCCGGTTCACGCAGTACTCGTATGTTGCGCCAACGCTTTTCGATTCGAGTCGCACGACCGGCATCCGGTGGTCTGTGTTCAGGGTTTCCGCGCATACTGTCAACGGCGCGCAAGTATTCTTTTCACCCTCCGATAGCGGATACTCCGTCGATAATCTCGCACCGTTTGCGCCGACGAATCTTATAGCCTCGTTCACGAGCGGCCGCGTAAATCTGGGTTGGGTCGCCCCTCCAGATCCGGATGTGCAATCGTTCGGTATTCATCGGTCCACAACGCCCAACTTCGTACCTTCAGAGGCGAATCAAATCGGAACATCGAACACTACAAATTATGTCGACCAGAGTCTGACTGGGAATCCGAGATATTATTACTGTGTTACAGCATTCGATACAACAGGCAACCAGAGCAGCCCGTCCAATCAGGTGCTGGTGCAAATTACGGACGTTGGGAATACCGAGACACAGCCCGGGCAATTTCAGCTCTACAAGAATTATCCGAACCCCTTCAACCCATCGTCGCGCATTCGATACGATGTTGCAAGTGAGGGCCGGGTAAATATCAGGCTATACGATATGCTCGGGAGAGAAGTCTTGACTCTGGTAGATGAAAACCAAACTGGCGGCAGGTACGAAGTACAAGTGAATGCCCAGAATCTTTCCAGCGGCGTATACATGTATCGCATGCAGGCGGGGAGCTACTCAAGCCTCAAGAAAATGATATTAATGAAGTAAAGATGGCTGGTATTAGGCGCGTACTTGTTTATTCAGAATACTGGTTAAGCCGCGGAGGTGGTGAAAAATACTTGTTGCGTTGCATCGAGACGATGCTTCGATCCGGCCTTTACGAAGTAACGCTCATCACTCAAACGGCATCCTTTGATAGGGATGCCGTGTCGCGTTATTTTGCCGTGAACATCGATGGCGCACACGTTGAATATGTGAATGGAGATATTACAGAACTGAGGCAGAAAGCTGAAACAATATCGCGGGATTTTGATATTTGTCTCTACATGACGAATTACCGCTTCTTCAATTCTCATGCAAGACAAACGTATGCAATTCTTCAAGTGCCGTACGGCAAGATAACGAGTCTTGATATCGTGGAGAGATTGTTAAAGGGACAGCTCCGGGAGGCTGGAAAAGATCTTTATCGATACAGGCTCTTGAAAAATCTTCATGAGTCACAGGCGGTGATTGTCTACTCGAAGTTTGTACATGATTCTCTCGATCAGATTCACAATATCCCATCTACTGTTCTTGAACCGGCGATTGATGATTTTTTGTTTGAGGGAGTACAGAAGGAACGTGTCATTCTGAGTGTTGGGAGATTTTTTAGAGGATTGTACAACGACAAACGATATGATGTTTTGATAGCCGCCTTCAAACAGTTCTATGCCCGCCTGCCGAACACAACATGGCAATACAGGCTCGTTGGCAGCTGCGGCTCCGATGCTGCCTCGCAAGCGTATCTTGAAGAGTTGCGCGCATCAGCGGAAGGACTTCCTATCTACTTCGATGTGAATGCGCCATACGAAGATCTGAAGCGTTATTATAATGAGGCGACAGTGTTTTGGCATGCGGCGGGATTCGGCGTGGATGAGTTGCGCTCGCCACAGCGCGCAGAACATTTCGGCATGTCGACACTTGAGGCAATGTCCGCACATTGTGTTCCCGTAGTCATCAACCGCGGCGGGCAAAAAGAAATTGTATCTGACGGCGATTCGGGCTATCTTTGCAATAGTGTCGACGAGCTTGTTAATCGTTCCATTGATCTTATCTCAGATCCGGTCCTTCTGACCCGAATCCAATCGCAGTCCAGATCACGCTTTCAGGAGTTTGACCGCGCCCACTTTTCCGACAAGCTGCTGTCCATCCTGCAGAACTAGTGCAACTATTGCAATACGTTTCCCCCTCTTCATGGAATCAAAAACTTCCATTACAAAATCATAGTTAGAATTGAACATGGCAAAAACCAAAAAAACTGTTCAGCCCCGCGTTCAGAAAAAAGATTCTGTTTTTTCATCCCTTTCTCCCCTCAAGCAGGATTTGTTGTGCGTCGCCTTTCTTTATGTCATAACGCTCGTTTTGTTTCGGGGAATAGTCTTCGAAGACGGCACGTTTGCAACTGACCGGGATACCGCAAATGCCGTAACGTGGGCGCATGTAGGAGATGAGATAAAAGAACATGAGGGCGTTGATGTGCTCTGGATACCGAATTTTTTCAGCGGCATGCCGACGTTCGGAAACGTGCATTATCTTCCTCATGATGTAAGTTACATGCAGAAGGTGGCTGTTACAATTCTGAAGCTGTTTTACCTGAACGGCACGTGGAGTTGGTTTCCTGTTCATTATTTTTTTGCCGGACTCTTCACGTTTCTTTTGCTTCGGGTGTGGAAACTTTCACGGGTTGCCGCATTGCTCGGAGCCATTACGTTTATGCTTAGTCCATATGCGATTGGACTCGCGGCGGAAGGCCACGGCTCAAAGCTTATGGCGCTGAGTTATTTGCCGCTGGTTTTTCTTCTTACGCATCTGCTCTTTGAGAGAAGAGATATTCTGAGTTTCGGATTGCTTTCCGCGGGAATCGGTACACTGCTTCTTACCAACCACATGCAGATTGTCTATTACGTTCTGATTGTTCTGGGATTGTATCTTCTCTATCATGTTGCGAGAGATTTCAAAGAACACAAACGATTGATCCCGGTGAAGACGTTACTGTTTGCCGGAGCCGTTTTGATAGGCCTATGCATTTCATCGTACATCTATCTTTCGGTAAACGAGTACGCACAATATTCAATTCGAGGAGGCGGAACAACAGGAGCGAAAGGCGGTTTAACATGGGAATACGCGACGAACTGGTCGTTCAATCCTGCCGAGGTTCTGACGTTGCTTGTTCCTTCATTCTTCGGTTTCTCAAGCCAGTACACATATAATTGGCAGGGACAGATGCAGATGCTTCCCCTGTATTGGGGTACGATGCCGTTTAACACGGCAACTGTTTACTTCGGTATGGTGCCGCTCTTTCTTGCCGCAGTTGCATTGATCTACAAGCGAAATCGGAAAACAATCTTCTTCGCTCTTCTTGCCGTTGTTGTGTTGCTGCTGTCGTTCGGGAAACATTTTGGAATTCTCTATGAACTTTTTTTCAATACCCTTCCATTCTTCAATAAGTTCCGGGCGCCGTCAATCATTCTTCATCTACTGCCGTTTTGCTTTGCGGTGCTGGGAGCTTTTGGGCTTGATTATTTACTAAGCGAGATTGGAAAGGAATTCAACCGGGAAAAGTTCAAGAAGGGATTGTTCTACACTCTTGGTGTGATCGGAGTTTTCCTTGTTCTCCTTTTGATAATGAAATCATCTCTTGTTGAAATGTTTGGATTTAGCTTTACGAAAAGTGATCAGAGCTTCGATCCGAAGGTAATTTCAGAAATAAAAAAAATCCGCTTTGATCTTCTGCTAAAAGACTATATCAAGTTTTTCCTATTAACAGCCACGATTATCGGGGCGATAATTCTTTACATCAACAATTCGATTAAGTCGGCGGCATTCAGTGCGATTATTCTAGGGATTCTTCTTATTGATCTGTTTATCATCGACACTAAATACATTGATCCGAAACCTCAAGCGCAACTCGAACAGAATTTTGTGCCTGATCCCACGATTAACTTCCTTAAAGAACAGCCGGGCCTGTTCAGGATTTTTCCGGTCGGCGATCTTTATCAGGAAACTTCATTCCAATATCATGGACTGCAATCGATCGGAGGATACAGCGCCGCCAAACTGAAAATCTACCAGACGATGGTCGATTCCTCTCTCTATCATGGAGCTGACCCGAGTTTCCCGCTGAACATGAACGTTGTGAACATGCTCAATGTGAAATACCTTGTCGTGCCGGGCCAGCTTCCGCCGGAGAAGTTCAAACTCGTGTATTCCGACGAGGCACGACGACTGATAACATATGAGAACCCGTCCTCGTTACCACGGGCATACTTCGTGAAGAAAGCCATTGTTGCGAACAATGCGGACGAAGTGTTTGGGACTTTGAATTCGGCGGATTTCAATCCG
This sequence comes from Bacteroidota bacterium, assembly GCA_046597825.1. Classification (GTDB taxonomy): domain Bacteria; phylum Bacteroidota; class Ignavibacteria; order UBA10030; family UBA6906; genus CAADGV01. Next base: position 6,999 of record JBKJJX010000200.1, read on the forward strand.
GCGACGACAGCCATTGTGGAGAAGCCATTGAGCCAGCCTGTGGGAATTCCGGACAGTGCCGCCTCTGTTTCCGTAACATCGTACAAGTCCCGGGAAATAGTAATGAAAGCCTCGACATCGACGACATCATTACTTGTGTTGAGTGAGATTTATTATCCTGCCGGATGGGAAGCATACATTGATGGAGCGGAGTCGGAAATCTATAAAACAAATTATATCCTGCGCTCGGTGATTGTTCCAGCCGGTTCACATGAG
>JBKJJX010000265.1:0-4572 GCA_046597825.1 Bacteroidota bacterium
AGCTGCTGCCGGGATTGCGGCAGTGAACGCAGGCAACGCCAGATGCTTCAGCAAATCAAACAGCGTTCCTTCCGATGACGCCATCCCGGAACTATACATCTGCGAAGAAGGCAGCAATCCAAGTCCGTATGAAAATACCAACAGCAGCAACACGCCGATCCAGAATGACGGCAATGTATAAACGGCCAGAGTAAGATTAGCGATAACAGATTCTATCTTCCTTCCCTGCCACAAAAATACCGGTAGTGCAAGAAGAATTCCCAATCCAATTTCAATCACCAACGCACCAATGCCCAGGATAAGCGAGTTCGGAAAAACATTTCCGATAACGCTCAGTACAGGCTGATTGTAAGAGAACGAGTAGCCAAGATCGCCGGTCAACGCCGACTGCATCCATCGGATGTATTGCTCACCAACGGGGCGATCTAATCCGAATTGCGATTTGAGCTGTTCGAGAATGGACGGGGAAATATTCGGCGAGAGAAATACTGTTGTTGCATCACCGGGAAGTAGCCGTGAGAGAAAGAAAACAATTGTAACGAGTCCGAGCAACAGTGGAACAGCTTCAACCAGTCTTCTGAGGGAATATCTGAGTAGGGGCAACCTTCATCCGGTGTTAGTTTACTGACCATTCCCATGCTTTGTGCGTGGTTCCGAGAATGCCGATGTGCGTGTTATGCAGGCGGTCGTTCACGCCGACAATGTTGTTGATCCAGAATAACAGTGTGTACGGCTGTTCGTTGTGTACGATAACCTGAAATTCCTTCCACAATGCCGCTCCGTCCGATTCATTATTCAAGGTTTTCACTGTTGAGAGAATCTCATCCGAACGTTTGTTCCGGAATCCGGCGAGGTTAAATGGATACTTCTTGAGGTCCGAACTCCATAGATCATCGAGTTGCATTTGCAACGGAACGCTGAAGCCGGCAAACCACGCGTCGTATTTCCGCTGCATTACGTCATTCCAAAATGTACCACGTTCAACCTGGTCGATCTTCATATCGACTTTGATGTTCTTCAATTGTTGCTGAACAACCGTTGCAATAACATCACGGAGTTGATTACCCGACGCAAGCTTCAGTGTGAAAGAAAACTTAACGCCATTCTTATCCAGAATCCCGTCACCATCGGAATCCTTCCATCCCTCCTTTTCCAGAAGCGCAGCGGCCTGAGCTTTATCGAACGGCAAAGGCTTCAGCGAATCATTGTACGCCCACTTGAAGAGCGGAGAGACGCCGCCGATCGCCTGCTGGCCATGAGTCCGAAGGTACGCTTTTACAATCTCATCGCGGTTGATTGCCATCGTCAACGCCCGGCGAACGTTTGCAGTGCCAAACAATTTGTGTGGCGCAATTATATTGCCACCCGATTTTGTCCATGTAGCAGGGTCGATATTATTCCATCCGATAAAATCATAATCCCGCCCGACAGTTGAAATGATCTTCAGGTTGGGATTGCGTGACGGAAGGTCGGCATCTTCAACCCGCAAACCGGTAACAACATCAACCTCGCCCGATTGCAGCTGTGCAATCCGTGTCCTGTAGTCCGGCAGAATTTTGAAAATGAGCCTTGATAATTTCGGAACGAACGAAGAGCCGAAGTTTGTTGACCGTGCCAGCACGATCTCTTGCATGGGAGTCCAATGTGAAAGTGCGAACGGACCCGATGTAACGGGCGACCGATTTATGGGGTGTGTGCGAAGTTCTTTCCTGGAAATGGTGCTGAAAACATGAGCCGGAATAAGCGGGACGCCGATATCGAACAATTGCGAAGGAGAAGCTTTTTGAAAATGGATGATGACCGTAGAATCGTTAAGCACTTCCACTGCCTTGGAAATATCGGGCTTACCTGTAGTCTGAATGAAATTTTGAACAGCCGATTGACGAACGCTGGCGACGGCGGTGTCACCATAAAGAATGAACGATTGTTGCACGTCGCGTGCAGTAACACTCACGCTATCCGACCAACGAGCATCGGTACGAAGATGGAATGTAATGTCGCGATTGCCGTTAGAAAACTCCCATGATGACGCAAGAAACGGCCCATAGGTTAGGGCTCCCTTTTCGGAATTAAATTCGGGCTTAACGAGACGGGGGAAAATAAGGTCGTTGATTTCGCCCGAAACTACTTCGTCGGCAAACAATGGATTGAAACTATCGACATCCCCTTCGACGGCAACAGTAGCCCGGGCTTCGGGGACGGATTTTTTCCCGTTGCACCCTGCAGCTAAAACCAGAAGCGTTACAATCAGTAAAGATAAAGCGGAATTTTTATTCATCCCCGTATGAAAATTATGGGTCAATATAGGGACGATTACAGTATTAGTCAACCATTAGGCGGGTTCAGTGCGGCATTGGGGCAACGCGGGGCGATCAGTTTTTGAGAAGCTTGTACGAAACAAACCATTCGGTCGATGGCTTCCGCTGAAGCCATGCTCTCGCAACTCCGGCAGAGAGAGTGGACTCCAAATTAAACCAATGTTTGAAAACAAGGTTCACTTGAAAACCCACATCAACACCATACCACCCTTGCCGGGAATTTGTTATGAGAGCCTGTGAGAAGAACGACATGTCTATGTAGTTAAGATAATGTTGTCCAATCGACGCGTTGCTAAAACGAATTGGAGGGAAATTGTTTTCAATCATCAGCTTGGCGAACCGGTCCGCCGCCAGACTAAAAATCGGAAGGCCGGGGAATCGGAACACTTTCCGGAACTGCTTAACATCTACGTTTTCTATTGCCCTGTTTCCGAAACCACCGAAATAAAATCGTGACTGTGCAAGATTGTTGTTAATGCCGTGATACCCTGCCGCGAGTTTGAAGTGCAAAACATTATGCCGGGCTGCGATGATCGAGTAGTGATCCCATTCTCCCCATATCTGATAACCCAGATCGGAGCTGGTCTTCGGACGCGAACCAAACAGGAAGAATGAAGCCGCTAATTCGTTTCCGCTCTCAAAATCGCTGCTGCCAATAGTCCGGCGAAGATACTGGGAATTGATTGAAGTCTGGGCTACAAAGAAATCGGGTTGGGAAACGGGCACAAGATTATCGCTAAAAGAATTCACGCCCGAATACAAAGCGATTTCAGAAAGTTGTTTTACCTTATGTGGATTGTCGTACACCCAGTAGTGAGTGTTCCCGATTCTCACCTTACTGCCCAACGTTCCCTGTTTTCGTTTGTTGAAGAGATCGTAAAAATTCGGTCCGTTGTAGTCCCAGCCGAATTCGTATTCTTTCTTATACTCATACTTCAGCTTGAGATGAAACAACATTTTCCGGCCAGCCTCACCAAAGGGAGATACTCCCGCTTCGATAATTGCATCATGATTCAGAATTGGATCGGAGATATGAGCAAACAGACCCAGAACCTTCTGCCGTTGAAACCCGGTGAGAACAGGAAAGAGTGAAACCACGTTGAGGTGGTTAAATCCGTTATACTGCTCAGGCGGCGTGTCTTCTTTAGTCAGTCCGGTTGATGATGGCGGCAATGCAAACTTGCTCAGCCATGGGGACTTGTCGTAGACTTCTTGTCCGAGATATTCAATGGCAGGCAAACGGTCTGCGGTGGTGTTCGGTAGAATCACAGGAATGAAACCATCCGTTGAGAACTCAAATGCAAAAAGAGAATCTTTACTCAGGTATAGCGGCTTGAAGAAACCGCGCAGTGTATGAGAGACAGCCGCGACATTCCGCGTTCTGATGTCCGCACGGTAAATATTAGATACGCCATTTGTATACGCATTCCAGAACAGCGTCTTCCCGTCGGGTGACCAGCTTGGATTTTCCGGCGAACCATCTTCAGTCAGCACAGTGGGTGGGACCTGGCCTCCTTTCTTCAGTAATTCAGTTAGCGCGAGGACAATGCTTTGAGATCCGTTCGCCTTGTGAAGCACCGCAGCAAGTGTAGCACCATCCGGCGAAACGGCAATGCCTTGCACCTCATCACCAAAATCAAAATGGACCAACTCTTTTAGTGAATCATACGGAGCGGGGGAATAGACGAGAATTGAGATTCCGTTGTTGTGTCGGATTCCCCAAAGCTCATGCGTAGTCGGCGAGACAGTAAGATATCCGGTCCTGCAATCCTCGAAGAGAAGCTTGCTCTTCTCCGATTTGATATCCAATACATGAATGTCCCGATACAGTTGATTATTATTTGTTGTGTAGAAGAAAAGATTTGATGTGGCATCGAAGGCAGTTGATGCGACCTGATAAAGGCTTGGCGTTGGGAGCGTATACAACTCACGAGAACTGCTTGAATTCAGGTCGAATCGCTGAATATTCGCGAGATATTGAGGCCGATGTTCTCCCCAATAAATTGTCGTACCGTCAGCGTCAAGATGAGGTTGCGAAACGGCCCCTGCCGGGGTCGCGGTCAGCCGGCGGTAAGGAGTAATCGGGGAGGCTTTCAGTGTAGCAAGATTTTCTTCCTGGAATGCCTTCTCATCGCGGACGAATTCATTCCATACGTCATCGAAATCAGCACCAAATACACGCCTGAATTTGGTTGTGAATGTGAGATAGAAATCAGAAGGATAAGCAGTATACCAGGCTAATAATTTGTCCGGG
>JBKJJX010000045.1:0-16036 GCA_046597825.1 Bacteroidota bacterium
CTTTATACAATACACGCGAAGTCCAGTTTGCGGGGTTGCGTTTGTCGCCGCCCTGGAACTCAAGCGAGATAACATTGGTGGGATACGTTGTACTCAAATAAATTTCCTTTTTCCCATTGCTGTTCATGTCACCATAGCCATAACCGAATGTTGTCCCTGCAAAACCGACTGCGAGTTTCGTATCGTTTGTTGAGTCGATCACTGTTATCGGTTGGCCGACGTTGTAGGATATCATGTCAATGAAACCGGAATTGATGCTGCCCGAAGCGGGAAACGTCGGAAGATACACTTCTTCGCGCCCATCTCCATCTATATCGTAGGCCATTCCACCGAACAGTGAAACATCATCAAATGCAGTTGTTCCGAGAAATAAATGTGCTCTTCCGCTGTTCGAATCCGGTAACACGAATGTGTTTGGCCCCGTAATGCGGATCGGCGCCATAATATTTTTCAAATTCCAATTGTGAACAAGCAGCTCTTTGTTGCCGGTGCCATCAAAGTTGGCAGCAATCATGGCAACGGGACTGCCTCCGAGCCCGTACTGAGCCGCGCCGGGCCGTGTCCGGCTCAATTCGTAATCCACATTGAATGAGGAAAATCCCGGATCGTTTGTTGACCAATCCCCCACACCACTAATAATATAATATTTATCATCGGCGTTCGTTGTAGAGTTATATGCGACAAGCAGCTCTTGTTGCCCATCTCCGTCCACATCTCCAACTTCCATATACTCAGCATTACCAAAAACATTCGAGATAAAGGGAGGACCAATTATTTGAGATGGTTGAGTTCCATAGTTGTCGCTTCCGATAACTCCATCCCATTCGAAGATGTAAATGCCTTGTCCGCCGATTTGACAAATAATTTCTTTCTTTCCGTCGTTATCTAAATCTCCAAAGAGAACATATCGAGGCGTTTGGTTTGCAGATCCGGTTGCTGCACGCAATGCCGGCGATGTCCATTTCAGAGCAATTGAATCATTACCTATCGCTTCGAAGAGAGCTATCCCACCACTTCCACCGTAACTAGTAACTGCTATTTCAGATCTATTGTCACCATCTACATCCAAAGCAAAAGCGCATGCGCGGGCACTTTTAAGTTCATTAAGCATGCTGTCTCGTGCTGTTGGGGATGATACTCTTAAAGGGAAATTATATTTTGACGCAACCCGAACCTGAGCATCCATTGTGCCCACTGCAATAACGCCAAAAAGCAAGGTAAGTAAAAGATTTTTCATGCTAACTCCTTTGGTTAGTGGAAGAATGATTAGAAGTCTCTCTCGAAGAGTAAAGGGGTAGCAAAAGATGACCAAAAGAAATCTACCAAATCATGTAGTCCCAGTCAAGCATCAATTCCGGTTAGTAATGTGTCTCAGTTTGGAAGCACCCGCCATTCCGAAATGTTCTTGTTCGGAATCCGAACCAGGAACACACTTGAAAGGATGCTGAAAAAGAGCACTTCGCATGACATGGGTTGGGAGGACTGAGCTTGATTTGAAACTGAGACATTACTTTCTGGTTCCTAAATCACAATCCAAAAAATATATAGGGCATCATGCAGCCGGAAACTTTTTCAGGCCCTCAAATATCTCGATACCTCACGCAAGTATGCCACTGTTTTAGGGTCACCGGCTTGCTTTTACCCATGAATTGACTTAATTGAATAGAGTTATCCTGTCGCAGCCATTGCGATTTGGGGAAATCCATTCATCTACAACTAATCCACTTTATACATCAAAATAATTGGAGGCACACATGAAGGCAATTCGTACAACGCTATTGCTTACCCTTCTTGCAGTGCTGTCTCTCTCCTTTGTGCAACAAAGCGAGGCAAAAGTTTATGCCTCGAATGTTCGCTTTACACAGGAAAGCTCGACAGCGCCGTTTGACGGAAGTTTTGCAGACAGATCAGGAATGGCTGTCCGCTACTTTTTGAACCACACGGCAGATTCGGTGGTCATCAATATTGTTCCAGCCCTCGGAGGCCCGGCCGTAAAGACATTGCGTAAGAGTAATGTTGCGGGTGGAGATAATGTTATGGTTTGGAACGGCAGCACAAACGCAAATGCGCCCGCTCCCGCGGCAGGGTACAAAGCCCAGGTGATCGCGTATCATCGCGGCTTTGCGAGCTACACACAGTATTACTACACGGATGAGTATCCTATTTCGACCCGTGGAGTTACGACAATCAATAATCCGTCGTTAAGCAAATTCGGCTACCTCTACGCGTTAAGCACTGCAACGAACACACCGCCGCGTGTGTATCCGCTTGGTGTAACACGGCATGCATCCTTTGGTGTTGCATGGGGCGATTCAGGCAGAGGGAGTGCGCTTGTGCTTTCCACAGGACTGACAGTCGGAAGCTCAAACCGTCGTTATGCACCGGTCGCCGATTCAACGGGCTATGTGTATTTCATCGGGGTCGACGAACGAAGGATTTTCCGTTTTCATGTCGACACAATGAACGTTGCGCTGTTTGATTCGAGCGCGTTTGGTATGCGTATTCAGGGATTGAATGTCCGTGGCGTCGGAGCAAACAGAACGCTCTACGTAACCGGCGATTCCTCAATCTTCAAAATTGTTATCGGCAATCAGAATTTTAACACGGTCCCCCCAACCACAATTGCCCGCGTAACACCCGGCAAGCGAATGGTATTCTGGGATGCGGTTCCCGGCCAGGACAATTCACTGTATGCAATCTGGCGGGCAGATTCGGCTATGGGCAGCTTCCCCGGCCCGAGCCGTGGAGTAATGAAATTCAATTTAAGCACAGGGTCATTGCCGAAAACATTTGCCGATACAGTCTGGACGAACCGCATTCCTGACGGCGATCCTGTGACGCTGGCTCTTAATGATGGAGCGACATCCGCAATCACCGACGATATTCTCTACATGAATACCGATCTCGGAGTGCCGAATACATTTGCCAGCGGGATCTACGAATACACAAGTCTCGGCTCTGCCGCTCCAACGCGTGCAGTCGCATGGGCAGATCCCGATAACAACTGTTCTTCGACACGAAGCGCTGTTGCTGTTGACGCGCTCGGCAATCTGGCGTATTTTGAAAATTCAAATGAGCAGGTCGTGCTGGTTTCTCCTCCCAGCGGACCAAACTCCTACACCTATACATCCTACGATCAGGTGACAGTCACAGCAGCCGGCATCGCTCCGATTCTCTACACAATCGGCGAGGCACGCATCGATTTGAATGGCGACCGCAAACCGGACAAGCTGAATGACACTGTAAAAGTAATTGGCATTATAAACTCCGTCAACGTTCAGACGACGAATTTTGGATACTTCTTCCAGGATTCAACCGGAGGAATGCAAATATTTAAGGGCGGATTAGTCGGTGCACCTTCAGTGCGGCCGGGCTATCGCGTGCAGGTGATTGGTCAAATCCAATATTTCCGTGGTACCACGGAAATTGTTCCGGGAAATCTTGCCACCGATATTACGATCCTGGATTCAGGCAATGTGCTTACGCCAATACCGGTTACGATCACCCAGTATGTGGCAAATCCTGAATTCTACGAAAGCCGTCTCATCCAATTCCCTGTTGCACAACCATATAGCTTTACTGCCGCACAGTGGCCGGCAACGGGATCAAGCGCGAACCTGACTATTTGGAACGGGCAGGATACAACAATCCTTCGCATCGACAGTGATACGGAAGTCGATGGCAGTCCATACCCAACATGGCCGGTTCGATTGAACGGCGTCGGAACACAATTCACAAGCGTCGCAACTTCCGACACGGATGGTTATCAAATTACTCCTATGTTCATTTCGGATTTCGTAGCCATCAACGCTCCACCGAACAGCAATTTCCGTTTGCTCTCGCCCACGAACGGTTCATCGATCGTTATCGATACTACCGCCTCGTATACCTTCAGATGGCGCAAAGCAGTTGACTTTAATAACGACGCACTCATTTATCAGTTCAAGCCGGTTGCTTTCGCAGGCGTACTTTCCAATAACGCCGGCGCGGACACAACCATAACGAGAACCGGGGCACAATTGCTGACGTATCTTGGCAATAGCGAGTCATCGAATTTCAGATGGACTGTTCTCGCGAAGGATACACCTAATCCGGTTGTTTCGAGTCGGGATACATTTAGCGTAAACCTCTTCCGCACGTCTACACCACCCGCGGCAGGATGGAATGCTCAAACTTCCGGCTTGACGACGTACTTGTACTCTGTGAAAGCAGTCGGACCCGGCGTTGCCTGGGCGGCTGGCGCAGCAGGAAAAGTATTGCGGACGACAAACGGCGGCGCAGCATGGACGTCAGTTGGTGGCGGCAACATCGGCGCAGCCGACATCTATAATGTTGACGCGATCAGCACGACTACCGCATTTGTTACGACAACTCCATCGACAACCACATATATCTTCCGCACGACTAACGGCGGAACGAGCTGGGATACAGTGTACACGCAGGTTGGTGGCTTCATCGATGCGATCAAGATGTTTGACGCATCAAACGGTATCGCTGTTGGCGATCCGGTTGGTGGTAAGTGGACAATCGTAAAGACTACCAATGGTGGAACATCATGGGCACGTATTACGACCGAGCCGGCACAAGTTGCCAGTGAGGCCGGAACACAGAACGGCTTATGCACAGTTGGATCGCAATACATCTGGTTCAATAGCGGTGTCGGCGGACGAATCTATCGTTCGACCGATGGCGGCACAACATGGTCATCCGGCGTAGCACCGTTCCCGGCAACGAGCAACGTATGGTTTAATGATTCGCAATACGGTGTTGCAACCGGTTCAGCGGCAAGCGGAGTTGCACGATCAACCAATGGCGGCGCAACATGGACAAGTGTTACAGTTGCAGGCACGGGCTTCCTGATTGCATGTGCAGGTTCCGGTCAGAACGACTTCTGGTACGCACGCGGCACAACGATCTACAGAAGCACAGATCGTGGCGCGACGTTTGCCTCATCATATGTCGGAACGGGTTCGTACGTCGGACTGAGTTTTGTAACATATTATCCAAGTACGTCCGGATGGGCAGTTACATCAGCCGGAGGTATTGCCGGATTCTCAGGTGCGACTACGACAGCAGTTGGCGAACAGCAAACGGCAGCAATCCCTGAAACATTCGAGCTGTCACAAAACTATCCGAATCCGTTCAATCCATCAACGACAATCCGCTACAGCCTGCCGAAGGATGCATTCGTATCCTTGAAAATCTATAACATTATCGGGCAGGAAATAGCAACGTTGAAGGAAGAATTCCAGAACGTTGGCACGTTTACCATCGTTTGGAATGGGAGGAACAAATCCGGCAACCAGGTTGCGAGCGGCATGTATCTCTACCGCATCGAAGCACGGCCTGCGGATGGCGGACAGCCGTTTACATCATTGAAGAAGATGGTGCTGTTGAAGTAGCAGGTTATGTAATTTAAACGGAAAACAACCCGAGGGGCGCCAGCAATGGTGCCCCTTTGTTGTTTAGTGAGCGTTGATTTGAATGAAGAAAGTTCTATATTCTTTCGAGAACATTTGGTGAGACTATGAACGAGATGAAGATTGTTGGAAGAAAGAAGGTAATACCGTCTACTCTGGACAACGCACGAGGTTTTCTTCGGCTCGTTGCGCGGTTACATAGAGGCAATCCGCTTCATCCAAAAGGGGTATTTCGATTCAAGAGTTTTGAAGAAGCAGACAAATGGACACTACGAATGAACACGAAGAACCGCAGTCGAGGCCTCCGGAAATAGAGGACCTTGTAAACCTCTGTCGCAGGCTCAATGACGCGGGCGCAAAATATATTGTCGTTGGCGGAATGGCTATTATCCAAAATGGATACCTTCGTGCGACGCAAGACATTGATTTGCTTGTTGACTCATCGGAAGAAAACTTCTATAGAATTAAGGAGGCCATGCTTGGCCTGCCCGATCAGGCGATCAGAGAGGTTGAGCCAGGTGATATTGAGAAATATGTGGTTGTCCGCGTCGGGGATGAAATACTGGTGGATCTCATGCAGAAGGCTTGTGGTATTAATTACGATGAAGCAAAGCCCGAAACAAGGATTGTTGAACTTGACGGCGTGCCCATTCCAGTTGCGAACCCGGAACTTCTCTGGCGAATGAAGCAAACAGGTCGGGAAAAAGATCGCCTCGATCTTCTCTTCCTGCAGGAACTGTTGAACAAAAAGAAGTAATCCCTCATCCCCTATCTTCCGTCGTCTTTTTCAACTCCCGCACACGTGCAAAGAATTCCGGCAGATGCATTTCTTTGAGATAAATCATTCCTCGTGCCGCACGAAGGCGTGGGTGGGAATTTTTCAGGAAGAAATCTTTCCCTAAACAGGTTTTCACAATCCGGTACTGGTCCACTTGAATTTTTTGTGCAAGCTCGGAGAATGGTCCGTCATGTTCGTAACTGGGAAATGACGCTGCACTTTGCGAGCCGAAACAGTTCATGAATGCCGTATGCAGCATTGAAAGTGAATTCAAGGAAACGGGCGCCATCAAATCAGCTTCAGAGGGTCTGAAGCGGTACCACACATTCCGGTATCCCCAGACGCGAATAGTTGAATCGCCGCTTTCCTTCTCGTACAACCGCAACGCTTCTGCGACCGCCTGAAGCGCTTTGTAATGGGTATCGGGGCCGCTGCCTTCCGGATCGAACGCAACAGAGACGATGTTCGGCTTTACTTTTTTCATCAAGTTGAAAATCGGAATAACGTCCCTGTCAACTTCCGGCTCTTCGGAGAAGATATCGCCTTTGTAAAAGCCGAGGCGCAATGGAAATACGGAGGACGCTTCAATACCAAAGTACGCCCAGAGCAACTCCACTTCCCACTCCCGGAGAGTACCTTTCAGCAATTGAATATCCGGCGGATCCTTTGCGCCCGGATATTGCGTGCCCAGATACGATTGAAGTTTTTGAATTTCCCGCGGCAACGTTGTTGCATCCAACTTCCCGAATACCTCCATCATATTCCGAAGCATTCGTCTGGCTTCCGCTTCATCTTTTCTCTCCTGCACATTCGCCGCAGCGCCATCAAGATACAGATACACATCCTCCATTCTTTTGGTCGTATCTGCCGGATCAAAATAATTTGCATCCATGAGATCCTGAAATCCCGGAGCGTAAAGATCAAGCTTTTGAACAATTGATAATGTGTAGGCGTTTGAGACAGATGTGAAACCGGACGTCAGATTGGCGAAGTAGTGCCGGTTCGTCGCGTCGCGGACCAGATGGTAAATATGCGCGAGATAGCCCAGCATGATATCATCGTGATGGGGTTCGGTATGCAGAAATACCGTGTTCGATACGTGCTGCAAACCTGCTTCAATTTTCTTTACTATCGATGCATGGACCTTCGCTTTCGCCTCCGCTGGGGATAAACCACTCTTGCTTTGCAATTCCGATGCAAACCGGTCGGCGGAAAAATCTTCGGGACGAAGTTCCATCAGCGACGTTTCGTTCTCCAGGGCAAGAGAAATGACCGTGTTCTCAATCTGCTCATCGTTCAGCGTAGGTGTTTGGTTGAAGTTTTCCCATTGGCGTTCAACAAGTCCGCTGGCCGCGCCCGGTGTCAGATAGAAGCGTGCATTGGGCAAATCCTGAAGCACCGAAGCGGGATACTGGGGGTCTTTCTTTTGTTGTATTGCATTGGCAACCACCGGGGCTTTCGCATCTCCGGCGGCAATCACCAGCGCAGTTGCGGTCGGGTTGTATGTAATGGTTGCGAGGCCGATGGTAATAACAAGACGGCTGCGGGAGATTTCAATTCCACCCAGATCCGTTGCGGCAGCAGCTTGCGTTTCATAGTTTGTTCCCGTCAATCTTGTAACGGAATACACACTGGAGCCACGAACGTTGAACGCAATGTGTCCGTCGGGTCCGATACCACCGAGAAAGAATCCGATACCACCCATTGCGCGGATGGTGGATTCGTATTCCATGCAGAATACGTCTACACGGTTGATGACTTCTTTCTGCAAGCGTTCCAAATCCGTACGGGTCTGGCGTACACGCAACGTGAGGTCGACATAGTTTCCCGGAAATATGTCCGCCATTGTTTTGCCCGGAGGTAACCCCAATGAAGTCGCGTTGATGAGAACCGCCTTTCCGGGATCGAGTCCGAATCCACCGATATAAAATTCGTTCACATAATAATAGAAGCTGTTCTGTTGCCGGGCATCCATCGGATAGAATTCATCGATCTGCACGAAGCTCAGGCTTTTCATATCCGGAGGAGCGGTCATGGCAATGCCGTACGACTCCAGCAACGTTCCAATCTCCTTCGATCCCCATCTGGAAAGAATCCTTCCTACCCACTTAATAAAGTGCTCGGGTGTCTTCCCGGTCGGGAGAGAAATAACCCCGCCGGGATTCTTCAATACCCATTCGATAAAACGAAGCGCAGTCAGTTTGCCGAGCGCAGGAAAGTTCGGCATCTCAATGACCTTGATCTTCTCCATGGGAGAGTACAGATCTTTGTGGCCGCTCGCTTTGAGTGCAAGAACTTCGACGGTGGAGGTTGCATCATATTTTTTGGGTTGTGTCACTTTATTCTCCATGTGTCGGGCAGATTGGCAAGCCATTTCCCGAAGAATGTTTGAACGACAGAATCATGATCAACAGTTGTGGCGGTAAAATGCAAACGCGGACGTTCATCCGCCGGGGTTTGAATCAGAAAATCCTGATGCTCTTTTGCAAGATGTTCCGTGTACGCCCCGTACATGTTTATACCGGGCAACTTGAGCGCCGAGGCGAAATATTCCTGATTGCCATAAAACGCATCGAACAAAAACACATCGGTGATGTGGTCGTTGAGCCCGCCGCGGTCCAGGACGAAAGCAGCAGGCCTGTACCCGCCGCTGTGCGCACTGATTATCAGCCGGGCGAGTTTAGCAGATTTGATCACATCTTCTTTGACCAATGTCGCAAGAACATCATCAATCATGCGTTTCAAACCGCCGGCATCCTCCATCTTTCCACCGAATGAATCCCGTGCACGGTACGGCCCTTGCGGTAGGATCAGTAATGCATTTGTTTTCTCTGCAATCATCGCCTGGGGCATCATGTACCGTTCAAGGACGCCCATATTGTCATTCATATGTCCGTGAAAATGAACGATGAGGTTCGAACCGTCTGCAATCTCCTTGAAATGCGATGGCACAAAAATGACTATACTACTGTCCGAGTAGTGCGGCGTGAAAGGATAAAACGTCCCGTCTTTTTTTGTCAATCCATTCATCCGCTCAGGATGCGGGAAGGGCGCGAACCGGGAACGGTAGATCAACCAGTTACCGCCGGGGAATGTATTCCAATCCACATGCGAAGTAACGACAGAACGAGCGTCATAACCCTTGTCGCCTGTAAAATGATTCCAGATCGCCCTGGATACATGTGCCGCCAGCAGGACACCGCGGTTCTCCAAATAATCTTCATGGTCCGGATTCTTATCCACGAAGATCGCAACGGCGTATGTAACGCGTTCAGTCTGTACGAGCGCCACATCGACTTTCGATTCGTTGATCCAGCCCGTCTTGTGTGCAACGTCGAATTGTTTCAAGCCCTGCGTCGGCAAAAGGCGCGGCACCATGTCATTGTGTTCCTGTTGATTCAGAATCTGAATCATTGCAGAGCACGACGTATCCGAGACAAGTGTCTTGTTGTAAATCTTCTCCATCAACATCACCATGTCTTCGGGCGTTGAGACACCAATACCATACCGAACGGCCTCGGGAGACTGCAGCTTTGTTTTCATTGTGTACAAGCGGTTGAGCAATCGTGTATTTTTCAGGCCGGATTGCCGGAGAAAACTGTTTACAACTTCCATGCGCCCGGCATGTGTCGCTGCAAGACGGTCAAGGACAAGATTCGTTGCCGTATTATCGCTGAGAACGATCATCAACTTCACAGCGTCCAGAAGTGTCATCGTCATCCCGTCCGACATAGACTCCAACAGGCTCGGTTTCTTGTCGTCGGCAGCGAGGACGACTTTCATATTCGGGTCGATCTTTTTTTGATCAACCAGATTGAAGAACGCCGTCATGATTGGAAGTTTGATAACGCTCGCGGTGGGAAATTTCTCAGCAGCATTAAATGCAACGACTTCGCCTGTTTTCAAATTCTTCGCAGCGACGCCGAGATGTCCGCCGTATTCATTCTCCAGTCGTTGCAGCTCGTTGCCGAGCGTAGAATCGGGAATCTGAGACAACATGGATGCTTTTGTAATCACGAGAAGGAGGAATAACAGAACGACGATATGTTCACGAAGGATATTTCGGGTGTTCGCCAAGGCGTTTCGTTGCTGCCGCATGCTTCAGACCTTGATGAATATTTTCTTCTTCCACAAAATCCACACAACTAGATACATTACACCCACAAAGGTTATCGCAAACAATACGGATGCGTTCACCTCGGTTGCGAGCGGCCGATAGATGGAGTCGAAGATATATGTTTTGATTGAGACAGGCGCTTCATTTGGTCCCGTTAACTTTATCAAACCCATCAGCCGGCCGATGATTCCCGAGAGCACGAACACGGCAAGAGCGTTCACCCCAAAAATAATAAAGGGCATCGCCCATTTTTTATATCCCTTCACATCAATCAACCAATAAAAAGATGCCAGGCACACAAGGGCCCATCCCGCCATGAAGACGACGTATGAACTCGTCCACATATTTTTGTTTATCGGCATCCAGATGTCCATGATCGCTCCGAGCAGTAGCAGAATATTACCAACAACGAACATCCAGCCTGTCTTGTCCTGTTTAACGGCTTGGGAGCGGAGCCAGTGACCGGTCAGCACACCGCAAAGCGTTGTTGCGATTGCCCCCAGCGTGCTGATAATCCCTTCCGGATCGAAGCCGGGCGCCGGAGCTCCTGACCACGTATGGCCGGCGAGCAGATTCGAATCAATGTACCAGCATAGACTACCGAGGGGTTGCAGTACGCCCGCCCCGTAACCGGGAACCGGAACCAACATCAACAGTCCCCAGTATACCGCAAGTAAGCCGATTACCCACCCAAGCTGTGCCCGCCACCCAGTGTTGAGATAGATTAGTCCCGTAAAAAGGAAACACACAGCAATCCGCTGAAGCACGCCGGGAATTCTAATCGTTGCCATGTCGAAGTGATGTCCGAACAATAAGCCGAATGGAAATCCATTAAGGAAGAGTCCGATAAAGAAAATGAGCGCCGCCCGTTTGAATAATTGTTTGTACAAATCGGACTTGGGCGCACCACTCTCAATTCTTTTTGAAAAAGAAAACACCATCGAGACGCCGACAATGAAAAGGAAGAACGGAAAAATCCAATCGGTGAATGTCCAACCGTTCCATGGCGCATGTTCGAGCTGCGGGTAAATGGCACTCCACGTGCCGGGATTGTTCACCAGAATCATTCCGGCAATCGTGGCGCCGCGAAATGCATCCAGCGAAAGGAGGCGAGGTTGTTGATCACTCATACATGTTTTCCGGAAAAATTCTCCCGCCGGAACGCGGCGGGAGTGGTTATTACTTAAGCAACGACATCTTGCGGGTCTCAACGTAGCCACCCGCAATTAAACGATAGAGATACACGCCACTTGAGTATTTGGCTCCGTTAAAGGTTGCACGATACTCACCGGGCGAAACGGCTTCATCAATCAACACTTCAACCTCGCGTCCCAACAAATCATATACGCGTAAAGACACATGCGTTTGTTCCGGAATGCTGAACAGAATGGTCGTTGCCGGATTGAACGGATTCGGATAATTCTGCTTCAGTGCGAACACGGTCGGAATGCCCGGAATCTGCTCGACTGAGGTGAGCATCGTGCGGAATCTCCAGATGTCTGACCACGGACTGGTTCCGAGGGCGTTCGTGGAATTTACGCGCCAGAAATAGACAGTCGATTGGTTCAACGGTGGAAGCGCAAGGGATGTATCGATCACTCCACTCGTATCACGCACAATAGTTGTGAAGTCGAAGCTCGTCGAAAGCTGTGCCCGATAGGAAATTGCTCCGGATCCGGGCCGCCATGCAAGTCGTGTGTTAAGTTGAACATCTGTTGCAAAATTCGCCGGCGACGCCAGCAACGGCGCAATAGGGAAACCCGTTCGGAAACTGAATGGCGTGGAAAAACTACTCCACCCCCCCGCGTTAATAGAGCGCACGCGCCAATAATATGTCGTCTGGCCGATTGTACTTGAGATTGTCTTAAACGTATCGACGATGGTGGAGTCATTATAGAGAAGAGACGCGACAAATGTTGAATCGCTGGAGACCTGCATGTGGTAAGATCCGGCAGTTGCCGCTCCATTCCAGCCAAGCTTCAAAACATCGGGGACGTTTTGAGTCCCATTAGCCGGATACGCCAGCACCGGCGGGGCAGGCGGGTTGACAGTTACCAGGTTGCTCATGACGCTCTCGTTATAGTTACGGTCAAGCGCAGTGACAATGTAATACCAGGGCCCCTGCGTTGGCGGCTTCTTCGGATTGCTCGCCCGCGATCCGACAATCGCAAGAATGTTTTTGGATGAATCCAAATCGTTTTGTGTGATTGAAGGAGTGTTGAACCGGTAGACAGTGTACCGGGATGCAGAATCTCCATCCGGCGCGGGGAGCGGTAAGTCCCATTGGATAGCCGCAGGTCCGCCGTTTGCAAGACGCGCATAGCGAATATTACGGACCGGATATGGTGCGATTGAATCTTTCCAGATCATCGGCGGGATCAGAGCCGGATATCGGAAGATGTCTGTCTTCAACGAATCGGTAATGCCGCCAAGATTTCCGGTGAGGTTGTTTGCCGTAAATTGGATTGCCCCCTGTGTATTGCCTGATGTTCGATTGTAGCGAAGCTGGTTCGCAATCTCGCTCGCAGGGCCGAAACCGGACGCGTTGATTCGATAGGTTGCGAGGCCGGGATAAAAATGCCTGCCGTTGCGCTGCGAGTTCCACCAGGGCTGCAACAATCCGTAATCTTGTCCGCCGCCGAACTTCCAATACAACTGCGGCGCGATATAATCGAGTGAGCGTGCTTGCAGCCATGCAACTGCGTCGCAATAGATCGAGCTATAATTATCGTTACCGACAATGCCGGGAGGAACGCCGTTTCTCCAGATTCCACGCGGGCTCACTCCCCACTTCACCCACGGCTTTGCTGTGCGGAGACTGTCGTAGATTTGCCGGATCAGAAGATTCACATTATCACGACGCCAATCACCCAGATTTGAAAATCCTCGCGGTTCAGTGAAAAAGGTGTTCGCATCCTGATTCGTGATTCCTTCGACGTAGAAATAGTCGTCGATATGCGCCGCATCGATATCATAACGGCGAACAACATCGGCGATAACACTGGAGACGTAATTGCGTACGACCTGCTTGCCCGGGTCAAGAATTTTTGTAGATGGAGAACTCGAAATTCCGGTCAGTATCCAGTCGGGATGCAGCACGGACACATGGTTTGGCGCCCGGGTGTACGAAGTGTATGAGCCGTGCACCGCACGATAGGGATTGAACCATGCGTGTAACTCAAGTCCGCGTTTGTGCGCTTCATCGACCGCAAACTGGAGCGGATCGTAAAACGGATTCGGTGCCTGTCCCTGCGTACCGGTCAGCCAGTACGACCAGGGTTCGATGGAAGACTGATACAACGCGTCGCATTCAGGGCGGACTTGCAGAACCACCGCATTGAAACCCGCGGCCGCCATATTGTCGAGGATTGCAATGAGCTGATCCTTTTGCGCTTGTGTGGATAAATTGGGGGTGGTAGGCCAATCAATATTAGCAACGGTCGAGATCCACACGCCGCGGAACTCCCGCTTAAGAATGGGAGATGAATCCCACGATTGAGCAAACCCATGAGCTCCCAGAACGCAGAACATTGCGACTGCAACAAGTATCATCTTCACAGTATTCATTTCATCCCTTTTAATTCCATTCATTTCATCCGCGAGATAAATAAAAAGGCACCCGAACGATGACCGTTAGGTGCCCTTTCGAGATTCAACAGCGATGTACGTTCATTATTGCCGCTACTTCATCAACATCATCTTCTTCGTCATTGTCTGACCGTTTGTTGTCAAACGATAGATGTACGTTCCCGATGCAAGATTAGATGGATTGAAATGGGAAACGTACGCTCCAAGTGAAAGATCTTCGTTCACCAGTGTTGCGACTTCCTGGCCAAGAGTGTTGTACACTTTCAGTGTGGTGAATCCTGACTTTGTCAACGTGAATTTGATTTCCGTTGACGGGTTGAAGGGATTCGGATAGTTCTGTGAAAGCGTGAATGCTACAGGAATAACGGACGGATCGGGCTCAACACTGGACGGGCCGAACGTGAATTTCTCGAATGCAGGATAGGTACCCGCACCGAAGCAACCGACATATGCCGTAAGTCCGTCAGGACTGAAGCCGATTGCGCGTGGTTTTGTGCTCGCGCTATCCGTGTTATAGAATTTCCAAACCAAACTGTCCGTGATGGCAAAGTTGGTGGTATTGAAGGAGTACCAGCGGTTCACGCCGTAATTCGTGGTGACGCCGGGGTAGCGGTTCGGCATATCTGCCGCCGATCCTGAGCTTGCCCACAACCGTGTACGCGCCGGATTGTAAGCCATTGATTCGCAATCGAACCCCTTCATGAGAGTGTCGTTGGGTCCGACAATGTACGGGCCGAATGTTCCGAAATCACTGTGATACCGAAGAACGCAATGAATTGTGTAGTTGGCAGAATAGTAATCATTGCCATTCTTCGAAACTTCGCCTGTACGGCAAAAACCCCTGCTCGTGTCCGTAACATTTCCAAGCGAGCTGAAATTCGAAGCAAAAATCTTGATCGGATTGCCAGGAACAACAGTTTGAACAAATATTTCACCCAGTGTATCGACACCTGCAGCAGCAATTGAATTACCCACACCTGCTACAACTTTGTTCATGACTGCGCCGGTTTGGTAGTTCAGACGATAGACGCGGTCGAAAATCGAAACAAGAATATTCCCCTGATGATCAGTCCGAAGACCGCGGTTCGATACTGCACCCGCTCCTGAAGGAGCTGTTGAGGTAAACAATGTGTCATTCACACCCGCGCCAGACAAAACTTTGAGCGGCGAAAAGGCAGCCGGTGTCCCATTGGCGTTGAAGATGAAAATATTAAGAGTCCCTGTGAACGACCCATTTGCGTTCTGAATACTATCCGTACGACCGAAGAATTGCATCCACACTTTTCCAGCAGGATCAACTGCAAGCCCGTGCGCGCCGGTAGCTTTTTTGGCAAACGTGGAGTCAGGCCAGTAGCCAGCGAAGTTCCACCGATTCTGGCCGAGGCCAGTTGCGGCAAAAGCAGCAAGAACAACAATAAGAGTAGCGAGTTTTTTCATTACAACCTCCTGTGTAGTTAGTTGAACGTGGCCCCTTCAAATGTAAGGAGGCCGTGAATGAAACCGAATTATTGCCTGCCGTAGTACGGGGCGCCCTGCTTCTGGGTATTGACCCGCAAAATCTTCTTCAATGCGTCCGTTGATCCGGTGCGTGACAGATACATCTCCACAGTCTTCCCGTATGCCAGGCTCTGAATTTTCCCGCTGAATAATCCGGGATAAAACCGTTCTGCTGATTTGTCGGGATGAATAACGGCAAGCGACCCCGCGACAGAATCTGTTCCGATAAACATATCGCCGTCGGCTGCGAACGTCAATGCATACGCTCCGGCTACGGACCCAAACTTGCTCGTGAAGTTTACATACAACTCCGGCGTGCTGATACTGTCCGCGCTCACGATGCGTGTTCGCCATATGTTCCAGACGCTGTCATTCTTTGTGGCGAGATATAAATAATTCTGAAAGTATCGGACGCCGCGTACGTCACCTGCAAACGGAAATCCCTTTACACTCCGATCCTGCGCAACACGCACGATATTCGTGTTATCGCCTCCACCCCAAATATTTCCCTGCTGATCAAAATCGAAATCATATACAAAAGTAACATTCGCCGCCGCAACACTTGCCCAGGGAGCCGAATTTCCGCCGCCGGCAGGAATTCTGAAAATTGCATTACGATTCGCCGCTGTGTACAGA
>JBKJJX010000326.1:0-3987 GCA_046597825.1 Bacteroidota bacterium
TAGCTCCAACCTTTTGCCATCAGATTTCGTTCGTGAAGTTCATGCAGAAGAACATACGGCCGCTCGATTTCGGCAAGGTCATTATCGATCCAGACTTCGTTTGTTGGAACGAATTCGTACACGTGATCATGTCCCCCTTCCGTGAAGTCAACATCAAACACATTGCGCACAAGCCGGCCGTCAACAATCCACACGCTGACCGGCGATTCAAGTTTCTTCCACAAACGCACATGAACTTTCTTTGGGTCGGGAAGATTTCCATCACCTGTAAGTTTCTTTAGGTCGCCGGCTTTCTTGCGTTCTGCAAGCTCTGTCTTATCCGCAGCAGCCAACGCCTTCTCGTATGAAACTCCTTTCGCCATCAGTCGGTGTTCAACCATCAGGTGAGCGACAAAAAACTCCAGCTCATCGGGAGCTTCTTCTTTGTCAATCCAGAATTCATTCTTCGGAATGTACTTGAAATTGTAATGTTGTCCGTAATTTGTGAACTCAATATCGATATGCGAGCGAATGTATACGCCATCGACAATCCAAATACCCATTCCATTTTGCATGCCGGCGTTTTCCAGATACGGGGGTTTTAACTTTACTGGTTGGATGAGAACTGAATCCGGCTTTCCAAATTTATTTTTCGTTTGGGAAGTGAACCCACCGAGTACGCACATTATTCCTGTAAGGAGAAAGAAGTACTTCATAGAGATTGAAGGAATGTGAACATCATGGCTCCATCTTACACATTCCCTGCGTCGGTCGCAAATCTTTCACGTTGAAATTGCAAACGTATCGATTGAGATGTGCGGAGACTAAAGATTTAATTGTCGCCGGAAGGATTACAGACTTGCGAAGTTGAACGAGAGGACAAGGTATTGGAAATTAATTCCAGCATTCTCATCGGAGAAGCCGGCATTGGAGAGATGCTTGAATGTGTAGAAAAGGCCGAGCAGTCCGTTTGTCCACGGTACTTTGATGCCACCGCTCAGCGTCGTACAGAAGAGGACATTGCTACCGAGTCGTCTGCCTCCCATTTCCTGACGGTTGAGATAATTCAGCCCAAGTCCTGCCTCGATTGCAATTGTTGGTAAGCCGCTGAACAATTCAAACTGCATCATGGGAGAAGCCCCAATGATGAAATCAATTTTCCTTGTCTCTTGCGAGATCAAAAGATTCTTATCGAGGTATATTAAAGGCGTTTTGGTACGCAGAACCTGATTCGGAAGTGATATGAAGAGACTTGTGAGGACAGGCGAATCGGTCATGGAACTGCCCCTACCCACGCGAATATTCATCCGGTTTTCTTCGAACTGGGCATTGGCTCTGTTGGAGGGAAAAACTACGAACAGAAGTGAAGCAAATAAAATGGACTTACAGCTGCAATTCAATGTCGTCTGTTTTTCTCGCTAGTTTTAGAATCCAAAAAATTTATGAAGACGGCTTGATAAAAACAAGCACTGGCATCACATTACACGCTCATGTCACCTAAGAAGCAACATTTTTCTCGTGCCTACAAATGATCCCGATGTAATTTTGTAGAAATACGTGCCGCTGGACAGGTTCCCTGCATTGAAGGTTACTTTGTAACTGCCCGCTTTCAGGACTTCATTTGCCAGCGTTGCTACTTCTCTACCCAGCATATCAAATATTTTCAGGGTCGTCATTCCAGGATCCCCAACTTCAAAGTTGATTTGCGTAGTCGGGTTGAATGGATTAGGATAGTTCTGCTCCAACCTGTACTGAATTGGTTTCCCGGTATTTCTTTCCTCAACCGCCAATAGTACTTCTCCAAGATCAAGCAGGGCTTTCCGCAAGGCCGCCTGTGCCTCACTCTGTCGCATATAGAACAACGGAAAGTCAAATACTGTAAACTTGAAGTCGCTGCCAAGACGTCGCCAACCGACCGGTTTTCCTTCAAAGGGGGAACCGGGATTTTTCCCATGATGTACAAAAAGTGTCTGAACGTCGGATGCTGCGTAAGGTAATAACACAATGTCGGTATTCACCAACGCGCCGCTGTAGGTCGGTATTCGAACGCTGTCGACAGTCACGTCACTGAAACCTGCTACCACTGCCTGAGCGGTTTTGAAATCCTGCGACAGAATTCCGTTTGATTGTGTCGAATCGATTTTCAAGAAAGCCGGAACGAAGCTGCCCGGCGGATAATTGGTAACCGCAGAGACGATTGCACTCAATGAGTTCGAGAGTTTCCATCCCGAAACAAAAAGTCTTCCGCCTTGCTGTAAATATTTTCGTAACGTAGTTGTGTCCTGATAAATAGGTGAGCTGCCCCTCACATCTGAATGCCATAGAATCGTCGAGTACTTTGCCATGTCTGCGTCGGAGATTCGGATATTCTGCAAAGCACTATCGGCAATATCCCAGTCGCCCGCGGTGCGAAAATTAGAGACGAGATTTTGATAAAAGCTGTCGACTTCCGCATTAGTTGGTGTTAAGGGGCCACCGGTACCATCTTTCGTTCCATCCACTAATAAAATTCCGCTGTCATGCGATGCCCGCTGGCCGGCAACAATGGTGGATGGGAAGCTTTCATTGTTATCGCTGTCCACTGCCCGTACCTGGTAAAAGTACAGTGTCCGTAATGCCATGCCGCCGTCGGTGTATGACGTCGTCGGAACTGAAACCGAATCGTAGCGCACAAAACCGGCAGCCCGGGATGTGCTTCTGTAAATCCTGTACTTTGTTACATCAAGCTGCGGATTGGATGACCAGGTGATAACCACATTATTCGCAAAAGAAGTTGAGGCTGCGTTTGTCGGAGCTGATGGTGCAACAGCCGGCTTTGCGAGAGCCTCGTTGGAAAACAGACTTTCATTACCAGCCGTGTCGTACGCGGACACACTGACCGCAACTTTTACGTCAGGAGTTAGCCCTGTAAGCGTGTACTGAAAAACATTCCCTGCATCAACAACCATTGAATAATACAGTCCTCCTGAGTCTCTTACTGCTATCCTGTATCCGGCCAGATCCGGCACCGCGGGAGGGGCAGCCCATTGAACACGCAATGAGGTTCCGTTTCCCGGATCGGCAATTGCAGGTGCTGCAGGTTTCTCGGGAGCCCATGCAAGGGATGCAAGTCCGGCAGCGTTAACGCGGCTTACGCGTGCGGTATATGCCGGACTCATGTTTGCAACATTGTCTGTAGCTGTGTGTTGATTTGCAAGATTTTCATTAGGCTCCACAAACCGCACAGCTGTATAACCATGGTTTTGAAATGATTGATGGTCTCCTCCGCGACTCGGCCGGTCAACATCAGGAATTAAATTAACAGTCATGAGAGGAAAATATCGTTCGGTTTTCAATCGCATGTAGCGCGACATTTGCCGATGCGTGGTCAGATCGGAAAGAGATGAATAATGCCGCACGCTCAGACTGTCTGTGATGCCGTTGCTTCCCGTGATGTTGCCGACAACATCGTTGGTAATCATACCATCGATGCGAATATTGTTTGTCTGTGCGAATGCCGCGTATGCTTCGCTGCCAAAGAGTCCTTCGTCTTCGCCAACCACTGCCATGAAAATGATCGACGCATCGAACTGATAGCGGCTTAACACGCGGGCAAGCTCAATCGAAATTGCCGTACCGGACGCATCATCATTCGCCCCGGGAGAAAAAATTCCGAATGCACATGAGCTGTTTGGATCGCCGCGGGTATCAAGATGTCCGCTCACGACGAAATACCGGTTTGGCGTAACCGTGCCCGGAAGGATCGCCATTACGTTTCGGTGAAGCTTGGTAACACCGCAGATCGTTGCATTGAAATCAAAATATTGCGGCTGTAAGCGACCGCCCGAGGCGGTACTAAACTCCTGAAATTTTTTGTATACCCATCGGCGGGCAGCACCCATTCCGGTGGTCAATGAGGTTGTATCATCCATCGTGTGGCGGAATTGAACACCAACCAATGTATCGAGGTACGCGCGGATGTTGTTTGCTGATATGGAATCGAGGATTGCCTGAATCTGGTGCGAAGCG
>JBKJJX010000314.1:0-17658 GCA_046597825.1 Bacteroidota bacterium
AGTGCGGCCTGACTATCCGACGGCCGATCTTTCTGCCGAAGTGAGAGATGAAGGAAGAACGCCGGAAGAGATACGGGCACAATATGCACTTGACTGGAACCAATGGCCCGCAACGGACGGCGCTCCGTTCGATGACCGGAACGGTAATGGGACGTACGAGCCGGGGATCGACGTTCCAGGAAAGAAGGGCGCCGACCAAACGATTTGGTTTGTGTGCAACGACCAGGATACCGGTCGCACAAAAAGCCTCTACGGCACTTCGCCAATCGGTTTGGAAATGCAGGCCACAATTTGGGCATACAATCGTCCGGGCGCTCTTGGCAATGTTCTATTTAAGAACTATCGGCTCATCAACAAGAGTTCTGTCGTATTTGATAGTATGTTCGTCGCGCAATGGATGGACACCCATGTGGGCGACTACGGAAATGACTTTGCAGGTTGTGACACGACGCTCGACCTCTGGTTTACCTTCAACGCGTTCGCCTTCGATCCAGATTATGGATCAGTCACTCCACCTGTTTTCGGATTTCAGTTCCCCAACTCACGCGCCTATGCGATGGTTCAGAAATGGACCGGAAGCACGATTACGGATCCGCCATTCACCTTGGCCGGTTCGAGACAGTGGTATAATTGGATGCGCGGATTGCTTCCAGTTGACGGAAAACCTTACGTCGATCGACTTTTTCCCGCTCAACCCACTAGATACTGGATCGACGGTGATCCTCTTACCGGGACTGGACGTCTGGATAGAAACGGCGCCGGTAATCGGCGCGGGCACTCCACACTCGGCCCTTGGCGAATGTTGCCCGGCGAAACCCGCGACGTTGCGTTGGCTGTGATGGCCGGATTTGGCTCCACGAACGTTACGGGAATTACAACATTACGCAATTATGCGCGAGCAGTTCGGACAATGTTTTCCGGAGTTCTCGCCTCAGCGCCCCCCAAGGTCAATGCGATAGTTGTATATCCCAACGCGTCACAGGCGACGGTAAAAATCGTTGCAGACGGAAGACCGGCGAGTGCGCAGTCTGTTGAAGCAAGGATTCTGCGGCAGGATGGTTCCGCAGTAACGACAGTAAATTTGTTTGATGATGGGCAGCATGGAGATGGAGGAACGCATGATGGGATTTGGGGAAACTCCGTTACGATCACGCGCGAAGGATCAGGCCTTTACGTTAACACCAACACAGTGGATAGTCTCGCAAGATCGTTTACGTGGGAACGGATGTACGACAACCTGAGCACAGCCGGAAATGTGAAGGCGATAAATCCTATGGTGTTTTCTGATAACATCAACAGCGATGGTCATGTGAACCCCGGAGAAAATATTCGCTACGGATTCACAGTATCCAATGCTGGTCCATTCGCGCATGGGGGAATTACTTTGTCCCCATCCTTCGAAACTGAATTTAAAGCTGTTCGGCTGAATAGTGTTCCGGCTGGCGGCAACGGTAATTTCACGTACAATCCAAATGATACGCTTTCATATTTCACATTCACTGCGCCTCCGAGCGGAGTTCAAGTCATTCCCTTTACGATTTCTGATTCGAGCGACAACGTGTGGCGCGATACTCTTCGCTTTGCGATCATTCCGTTTGGTTCTCCCATCTATACAACTCCGGTTACTCATCAGACCGGAAAAAGCGATTGGCAATTCAACGTACAGGCAGTTGATTGGAATGTCATAACCAATCACACATATGAGATTACGATTGTTGATTCTCTCGATACGATCAAGTCGAAAGGTTTCGAACTCAAAGACGTTACAACAGGGACAACACTATTGAGCCGTCACGCTTTGCCCGATAGTCTTGGACATACTGTTCCTGTCACAGCCGGATTTAAAATACTGCAGGGCGACTTCTTTAACCGCAAGGGATTGAGGAAAGATTCAACCCGCTGGATTTCAAACGTTGCGCCATGGTTTCGTGGATCACGCTTTACAACGAATTGGGAGTTCTACTCGGCATTTGATGGCGGCGTTACTCCGGGCAGTCAGTTGCAAAACTATTTTGGCGAATTTTCGGTGCGATCAAATTTTGAATTGGATAAATCATATCCTGTCGAGGTTCGGTTTGATATCAATAATCAGCAAAAGGCGTATCGTCTGGCGCGATCTTCGGATGGATTGTTCAGAATTCAGGAACCGTTTTCGTTTGTGAACGTGCCATTCTCCGTGTGGGATGTAAGCAGCCGGCAAAGGCCCCGGCAGCTTACGGTCGCCTGGCGCGATCAAAACGGCAGTACAACATGGGATCCGCCAATCGGCACTGATGGCTCTGAAATTGTTTTTATCTACAACAAATCATACGACCCGACCGGAACAACACAGTTCAGCATGCCGCCGAATGTTATCACAGGCGAATGTACGGTCGGAGAGAAAGCAGATATTGTGTACGGACTTTCGCTTGCCGTACTGAGCGGACATACATTGAATGAGAACCCCGGTACATTGTATCTCCGGCCATACTTTACTTTGTCCAGCGCCGATCATTTTTCATTTACGCCGTCAATCGGCGCGCCGCCGCCTGAATTGCCTGAGTCGTATGCGCTGTTTCAAAACTATCCCAACCCCTTCAATCCGGTAACGACAATCAAATTTCAGCTACCATCACAAAGTCGGATGTCGGTAAGAATTTTCAATCTGCTCGGGCAAGAAGTGAAGACTGTTCTTGATGGTGTTGAGAATGCCGGTGTGCATCTGCTGCAATGGGACGGAAGAAACAATAACGGACTTGGTGTTGCGAGTGGCGTTTATTTTTACAGGCTGGAAGCAAACAGCGTTAGCAGTGTGAACTCATTCACACAAGTGAAGAAGATGTTGTTGTTGCGATGAGAGAAGCCGGATCATATTGTTCAACCAAAATCCCGCACCCCATGCGGGATTTTTATTGCGATTCACTTACAATTTCAAAAATCCCACCAGTCATTCCTTCCAGCTCGACTTCTTTCTTCTGACTCAGGTCGAATTCCTTTCCGGTCAGGATTTCTCTCAAGCGAACTACATTTACCAGATGATGTTCAAAAGGGATGAGGCTCATCTGCTGCCGCTCCGTATTGTGGTTGATGACAACCATGAGCTTTTCATTCTTCAATATTCTAAAGTAGACATACACTTCGTTCGCCGGTTTGAAATGAATCAGCGTGCCGGTTTGCAGCGGCTTGTATCGTTTGCGAACATGGAGAAGCTGCTTCGTGAAATTGAAGAGATCGTTCTCCTGTTCGGTTCTTCCCTGTTCGGTGAATGCGTCGCGCTTGTCATCAGGAAAACCTCCCGGGAAATCTGCACGAAGCCTTCCATGATCGGGCCCGCCTTTCATGCCGATTTCCGTGCCGTAGAGGATTTCCGGAATTCCCCGTGTCGTCATCAGCATCACGAGCGCAAGCTTGAACCGCTTCACATCGCCGTTGACGTGATACATGATCCGCCGGATGTCATGATTGTCGAGGAACGTAACCAGATTGTCCGGATGCGGGAAGAGGAAATCTTTTGTCAGGCAATTGAAAACGTTTTCAATTTTTCCTGAGTCCGCAAACGCTTTCATAAATGCATCGAACAATCCGAAATCGGTAATGGATGGAAGTTCACGGCTGCCGGAAAGTTTGCTCCCGTGTTGGTATGGAGCGAGATACACCGGATCCTGAATCCACACTTCTCCCACAATATTGAACCGGGGATATTCACTGAGAATCTCTTTGCACCAGCGTTCGCGAAATGCCGGGTCGATGTACGGATATGTGTCCTCGCGGATTCCGTCAATGCCGGCCGATTCAATCCACCAAATCGTATTCTGAATGAGATAGCGCGCCATAAACGGATTGGATTGATTCAGGTCTGGCATGTAATCGGTGAACCAGCCGTCGGTGGATTTTCGCTTGATCAGCGAGTCGCTGTGAACGTCATCCAATTCAAATTTGGAATGGAATACTTTTTTGTGATTCGCCACAGTTCCGTTCAGCCAGTCCGGAGCCGGCGGATTTTTTATCCAGGGATGATTGATGCCGATATGGTTGTTCACATGATCCATGATGATCTTCAGCTGCCGCTTGTGTGCTTCACTCACCAACGTTGAATACAATTCGTTGCTGCCGAACCGCGGGTCGATCTTATACAAATCAGTAACGGCGTAGCCGTGATAACTGGCTGCGTTCATGTTATTTTCAACAACAGGGTTCAGCCACAGCGCGGTGACACCGAGTTCATGCAGATAATCCAGCTTGTTGATAGCGCCCTGAAGATCTCCGCCGTGTCGGCCGTACGGTTCCGCAGGCTTCACGCTGTCAATCATACCCGCGACGTTATCATTTGTCGTGTCGCCGTTCGCGAAGCGGTCGGGAGTTATTAAATAGATGACATCCGACGGATCAAAACCCTGATGTGTGTCGGCAGATGCAGGGCGTTTCAGAACAGGAAAAGAAAAAGAAGTACTGCCGTTCGTTGACCGGAGCGTGACGGAGTACGTTCCTGCTTTCATTTCCACCGGAATCTGAATGTCGACAAATGCATAAGACGGGTTTGCTGGAGAATGCGTGTTCAGAATTTTCAGAGAAGAAGATGATGCGTGAACGCCCCCAAGATTTTCTCCGTATATCATCAGTTGGATTTTGTTCAGCTTCATGCCGGTCCACCAATTTGGTGGTTCGACTTTGAGAACGCGGGGCGCTTGTCCAAAAAGCTGAGCGGTTAGTAATGCCAGAATCAGAAAAAGTGTTTGGATTCTCACGCGGGCCCGTTGAAATAAATGGGGAAAAGGATGGCAAAAGTTAGCGATATCAACTCCATTCTGCAAGCTTTCTTTGATTGATATTCAGATGGATTTTCTTAACTTGAATTGGCCATCGATAACACTCTCCACCCTGCGGTTTCGGTTCGTAATGTAGTTTTTGGGAAGGCGGACTTCGTCTGACGAAAACCTGTACATCTCCAGCAGTTCAGTCCACACTCATACAACCAATCAAGGATCATTATGGATATTTATCTCGTAGCGGTCATCATCTACGTCGTAATCCTCCTCGCCGTCGGGGTATATAAAAGCCGGACGATCAAGAACCAGGACGACTTCATGGTTGCCGGCCGGAAGACTTCCACCTGGTTTCTTGTCGCAACGCTGGTGTGTACGTGGATTGGTTCCGGAAGTTTGTTCGGCGGTGCGGGGCTCGCGTTCCGGATGGGCTTCTCGGAAATATGGATGAGCGCTGGCGCGTGGGTTGCCATCGCGATTGTGTATTTTCTTGCGCACCGGGTCAGGCGCATTTCGCAATACACAATGTCCGACATTCTGGAGAAGCGCTACAACGCCACTGCAAGAATCCTTGGTTCGTCTGCAGTCATCCTTGCCTATATCACAATTGCCGGATATCAATTCCGCGGCGGCGGCAGACTGCTGAACATTCTCACCGGCATCGACCCGCTTCTCGGCGGCGGGATTGTGTGCGTTGTGGTGATTATCTTTACGCTCACTGCGGGTATGGTGTCGATTATTTCTGTCGACCTGTTTAACGGGATCGTTATGACCGCTGGAGTGTTGATTGCCATTCCCTTTGCGCTGAGCGCGGTCGGCGGTACGGCGCAGGTGCACACACTTCCGGCAGACCACTTCATGGTGTTCGGCCAGCATAATGCGATCTGGGCGATGGGAGTTTTCCTGCCAACTTTTTTTCTGCTGTTGAGCGAGAGCAGCATGTACCAGAAATTCTTTTCCGCCAAAGATGAACACTCTGCGCGGAAAGCTGTGATCGGAATGATTGTCGGAGTGGTGATCATCGAGACCTCACTCGCGACGCTTTCTGTTATCGGCAGCGCGAAGTACTCAACGCTCGCTCCGTTTCTGGGCGAAGATGGCTCTCTGAACAAGGCGGTCACTGAGACGGTTATTCTGCAGTTGGCGAGATTTGATTTGCCTGTAGCGGCGGGAGTGTTGTTGATCTGTGGTGCCGTCGCGATTATTTTGTCGACGGCGAACACGTTCCTGATGATTCCCTCCACCAATATTGCACGCGACTATTATCAGCGCTTTATCAATCCGGATGTTTCGCAAACGGACATTGTCCGGTTTCAGCGCATTGCGATTGTAATTCTCGGGATTGTGGCGTTCGTGACTGCAAACTTTTTCCAGAGCATTCTCGACATGGCGTTCACCGCGTACACAATGGTGGGAGCGGGGATTACTCCCGCACTGCTTGCTGCATTCCTGTGGAAGCGCGTCACTGTTGCCGGTGGTGTCAGCTCCATTGCCGCGGGCATGGGCGTGACGATGGCAATTACAACGGCAAATTTTATGATGGCGGAGCCGCTGATGGAGACGGATTATATTATTCTTCCCGCTGCTGCAGCATCAATTCTTTGTTTGATCGTTGTCAGCCTGCTTACACCTCCATCGCCCGCTGAAAAGTGGAAGCCGTTTATGGAGAATATGCAGAAGTGAAATTCAGTGGTCGTGTCTTTATTCCGCGATGTTACTCAATGCGAAACCGACCCCCAACGATTCCTCACACAAGGGCAATTGTCCGGCCTTTGTTGCGTGGCGCAAATTGAGTGGATTTCGGCATTTAAGAAATTTATGTCATTTGTCCAAACTGTTTGCACCTTGACTAAGGACAAGTCATTGGTTAGATTTATATAGTAACAGCATAGAATTCTAAGTCGGTAAAAAGCGGGTACATTTTTCTTCTGTTTGTTAAAAATACCCGTTCACCATTCCGCGGTTCATTAAACAAGCAACGGTTCGACACTTTTGATACAGGCATATCTTTTGCAACTGTTGACGACGCGCGTTCTCTATCACAATACCGACAACTTTTTCTCTTTAGTTTACGTTAAAGATATGTCAAAGGTCTGGTGAACTAGATGGCAGATAAAAATTTTACTATTCTCATGAAGAGAGCACCAGACTACAAGATTATACCTTGTGGAACGGTTTACGGCGGGCCCTTACCGGATGCATCGGGGATCATGATGAATATATGTGTAGACCATACGGCATTCCCGAATTACGTCACACATGAAGTTGACTCCGAGGGCAGAGTAAACGCCCAGAATATTATAGACCAGGTTCAGATTGCAAACATGGAAAGAGAAATGCTTTGCGGTATTGTTTTGACTCTCGACCAGGCAAAGAGAATGGCGAATTGGTTAAATTCACATATTGACAAAATTGAGGGCACTAGCAATGAGTGAGATATCTCAAAATATGTCGGCTGGTACAGGAAAATTATTCCCTGTTGTCAACAATTTCGATTTTCGCGAACTTCGTTTCTTGGGACGGTTCAATCGGCATATACTGCCTCCCTATATCGAATTGCACAATATTTCATTTCGGGTGAGACATGAGGACGGATACTACTTTCTTGAATGCGACAAATGGCCGATCCTCTCTGCGTTCGGAGATACGACATTAGATGCTGTGAGGAACTTGAACCAACTTGTTAAGGATGTGGTCGACGACTATGTGTTCGCGCAAGAAGAGAAACTATCCGACGATGCGAAGGAGTTTCGGAGCTATCTGATTTCCCATCTGATGCCGATTTAATTCTGCGTGCCTATTGAACGAGAAGAAATTCGCGGTGCATTGCTGAAAAAAGGATTCGTTGAGAGCGGAGGCGATCACGATTTTTATCGCTTTGAGCATAATGGCAAGGTTTATCCTATTGGGACAAAGCTCTCGCACGGCTCGAAATACAAAACCTACAGCGACTCGTTAATAGCATTGGTAGCGCGGCAGCTGGGTGTGACGATAAAGGAACTGCGTGAGTATGTGGATTGCAAGTTCGGCGCTAACGAGCTCTATAATAAATTAGTCGACCGCGGAAAAATTAAGAACAGATAGCCGGAGTTAACCACTCCGTTTTTTTTGATTTCTCTCCTCATCCTTCCGGTTTTTCCCTTGACACTCTCAAATTATTTCGTGCCTGCCTTAGCTGTTGTTGAAGTGTTTTCTTTTGATATAGCAATGTAAATCGGTTCTCATCTCAAATAAAGTCAGGGATTTAAAATGAGGTCTCTGGTTTTTTGTTTTTATATCGGCCTCCTGATTGTGCGTCGCGACGTCGGTGACATTGTCTAACAAGTCCCTCTTTTTGAGGGGACCCGCTTGACATTAGCCATCCAAAAACCTAAGTTTAGGTAAGCCTAAACTTATTATGAAAAGCATATCCACCGAAGACTACATAAAGACAATCTACAAGTTGGAAGATAAGGGCGAGAAGGCCACGACCTCCGCTCTTGCCGACCAGCTTGATGTCGCCGATGCCTCGATCACGGACATGATCAAAAAGCTTTCCGAAAAGGGATTGCTGCATTACGAGCGCTATCAGGGTGTTGAGCTGACTGCGAAAGGGAGGAAAGTAGCCCTTGCTACATTACGCCGCCACCGGTTGTGGGAGATGTTTCTTGTGAAGTTCCTGGACTTTTCCTGGGACAAGGTTCATGACGAAGCTGAGCGGCTCGAACACGTAACATCTGACGAGCTTGAACATCAATTGGACAAAGCACTTGGCTTTCCCACCGTTGATCCTCACGGCGATCCGATACCAAGCAAGCTGGGAATTGTTCGCGGCACGGCAGACTCCAGTCTCGCGGACTGCGTTGTTGGCGACGTCGTGAGGATCTCACGGGTCAGTGACGAGAACTCCGACATTCTCATCCACGCTTCGCGGATCGGACTCGCGTTGAATAGGAGGCTGACGATCAAAGAAAAAAAATCATTCGATGGTTCCATGGTAGTGAAAGTTGGATCGAAACAACATTTCATCAGTAAAGAAGTTGCACAGGCAATTTTTGTAGAGCACGCCTCATCATGAGCAAATCAACCGTCTCACTCTCGGAAGTCCACCGCAGCGTTTCGATTCCCAAAAACATCGGAATGTTGAAGCGCATGCTTGCGTTCGGCGGCCCGGCGTATCTCGTTAGCGTTGGCTACATGGATCCGGGCAACTGGGCTACAGATCTTGAAGGCGGCGCACGGTTTGGCTACCAGCTTGTGTGGGTGCTGGTCATGTCCAACCTGATGGCAATTCTGTTGCAGACACTTTCTGCACGCATGGGGATCGCCGCAGGCCGCGATCTCGCGCAAGCGTGCCGCGAGAGTTATCCCAAACCCGTAGGTTTCGCGCTCTGGATTATGTGTGAGATTGCAATCGCAGCGTGCGACCTTGCGGAAGTTCTCGGGACGGCAATCGGCTTGAATCTTCTGTTCCACATTCCCTTGCTGTACGGCGTGATCATCACAGGCTTTGACACAATGCTGTTTCTGTTCATTCAGCAACTCGGCATCCGTAAGATGGAAGCCTTCATTATTGTTCTGATCGCGACGATCGGAGGATGTTTCGGGCTTGAGTTATTCCTGTCGAAGCCCGACATCGCAGATATCGCGACGGGACTTGTGCCGCAGTTGAGTTCGGAAAGCCTGTATGTTGCCATCGGCATCCTCGGCGCAACGGTAATGCCGCACAATCTTTATCTTCATTCCGCTCTAGTGCAAACGCGTTCGGTCGAACAAACTGTCGAAGGGAAACGACTCGCCTGCAAATACAACCTGATTGATACAAGTGTTGCGCTGAATGCCGCGTTGTTCGTCAATGCGGCGATTCTTATTGTCGCTGCATCGACGTTCTTCAAAAACGGCATCGTCGTTACAGAAATTCAGCAGGCACATGAACTGTTGACACCGTTGCTCGGTACAACGATCGCAAGTACGGCGTTTGCTATCGCGTTGCTATCCGCAGGACAAAGCTCCACGCTTACCGGCACGCTCGCAGGCCAAATTGTGATGGAAGGTTTTCTGCAATTTAAAATGCGTCCATGGTTGCGGCGGCTCATCACGCGGCTCATAGCTATCGTTCCTGCGGTGATTGTCATCTCTATTCAGGGCGATCAGGGCTCGTACGGACTGCTTATTCTCAGCCAGGTAATTCTCAGTCTGCAGCTGCCGTTCGCTGTTATCCCACTCATTCACTACACAAATGATAAGAGCAAGATGGGAGAGTTCGCGAACAAATTGTGGGTAAGTATTCTTGCCTGGGTGGTGGCAATTATTATTGTGGGATTAAATGCAAAGCTCGTCTATGATTACATTACCGACCTGATTGGCGAGTCTGGCGGAGCTATCTGGCCGTGGCTTACTATCGTCCCGGTGGTAATCGGAGTGTTGATTTTACTCGTGTATGTTTCACTGCCAAAGTCATTGCGCCGGCGGCGGCGCGTACAGCGTGAACATCCGGCGACGTTGAAGTTCAGCGATCATAAGTATGCACGTGTGGGAGTTGCGCTTGATTATGGAAAGAAAGAGGCGGCAGTTCTCTCGCACGCAATTGCATCGGCGAAGCAGAACAATGCGGCGTTGTATCTTTTTCATGTGGTTGAAGGTGTGAGCGGACAGGTGTACGGGGGCGAAGCAAATGATGATGAGGCACGGCGGGATACAGAATATCTTGAATCGGTGGCTGAATTGGTCCGGAAGAAAGGTATCGAGGTAATTCCGGTACTGGGATTTGGTAATGTACCGCAGCAGATCATTACATTCTGCAACGAAAGAAAAATCGAGTTACTCATCATGGGCGCGCACGGGCATCGGGGACTTAAAGATATTTTCTTCGGGGCTTCGATATCGGAAGTACGACACGCGCTAACCATTCCCGTTCTCATAGTACAGTAGCGATGAAACAATATTATTTGGCCGGATTAGTTTTAGCGTTCAACTTCCCGGCGTTTGCCCAGGACTCCACGCGAAACCCCTCATTCGTCGATGCCATCGAAGACAATTCCTTTCTGATTGAAGAAGCATATAATCAGGAGGAAGGTGTTGTTCAACATATTTCAACGCTTCTTTACTTCAGCAATCCCGGCTCTGAAGCGATGTACAGCTTCACGCAAGAGTGGCCACTGGGCGATGACTCGCATCAGCTTGGGTTTACAATTCCCTACCAATGGCTTGATGGAAATTCCTTCAGCGGCATAGGTGATGTGCTGGTGAACTATCGTTATCAATTATCCGGCCGTGATAGTTGGGCAACGATTGCTCCTCGTGTCTCGCTTATACTCCCTATTGGGGATTTCAATAAAGGGACGGGGTCAGGAGTTTTTGGGGTTCAGATAAATTTTCCCGCGAGCAAACGCATATCAAACTCCCTCGTCCTGCATGCAAACATTGGCGGAACGATTCTGCCCGGCGCCCGGACGAGACTTGCAGGTGGCCGGGAAGTAGCGCAAACACTTGCGTCGTACAACACCGGCGTGAGCGCCATTTTTCTTGCTACCCAGCATTTCAATTTTATGGCTGAATTTGCTTTAACCTTTCTCAGTGATATAAGTGAAAGAGGGGACATTGTCCGATCTATGGAAACGGTGGTAAGCCCCGGCGTCCGGTATGCGATTGATTTCGGGGAATTGCAGATTGTGCCGGGCATTGCAATTCCATTTAGCTTTGCAGATGGTGAACACCGCACCGGCATTTTCTTCTATCTCTCATTTGAGCATCCGTTTTAGATGTCGATTTTATAATTTTTAATTTTGTTTTCATTCTTTTCCCGCTTACATTAACGGGCAGATTTAGAATGGGCCTATGTTTTTTCGATTCCATACAACTTCAATCTTGGTGCGCACGCTTGTCGCCGTGTTCGCTCTGACATTGTTTTTGGATGCCACTGACATTGTCGATCTGTTCTCGCAGTCCGTTGTAATGCATGGCGATAGCGATGAGGATGCCCAGATTCAGGGCAGTTCGATAGCGTTCGATCTTCAAGCGACTGCAAAAGCAAAAACCAGCGTTCCCCTGACACGTGAGGTGCGAGAAATCGTACTCGATCAGGACAGCCCGTCGCTCGCAGCAGATGTTGTTCCGATGTCCGTCTCCGGCTTTATTTTTTCTCCTGCTAAGACCCCAATTCCTTGTTCCGCAAACCGCGAGCAATCCCTCGTGCGGCTTTGCGTCCTCCGGATTTAGCCACCCCTTTCATCTTTCTATTTCTTCTTCTCGGGTTTTCCTGAGAAGTAATCTATTTTTCCGGATTTAGATTTTTGAAAGGAACAAATCCATGCGATTCTCTTTGTTCAGGGGAATATTGCTGTTAGCAGTAGGAATATTTTTGAGCTCGTTCGGCAATGCTCAGGAGAAATCCCCGCCAACGGGCGACACGCTTTCGCTCATCCTGAGAGATGCCGAACAGGAATTTCTCACACAGAACTTCGAACTGCTTGCTGCCAGGTACAATGTCAGCGCTGCCGAAGCTGCAATCATCCAGGCGCGCCTGTGGGACAATCCAACCCTAAGTGTTGATCAGGGCGCGTACAACAAGGTGACAAAAAAATGGTTTGACATTTCTCCAGGCGGACAAACAGCGGCTTCTCTTGAACAAGTAATAGTCCTCGGGGGCAAGCGTGGCAAGCGTATCGATATCGAAACCATCAACACGCAGATTTCACAATACCAGTTTTACGATTTAATCAGAACACTCCGCCATGAGCTGCGCACTTCTTTTTTTAGTCTCCACTTTCTGCGCCAGTCACTTTCTGTGTACGACATGGAGATTGAATCCCTTAAAAAACTCATCGAAGCGTATACCATCCAATACAAGAACGGGAATATACCGTTCAAAGAGCTTGCTCGTCTTCAGGCGCTACAATTCAGCCTTGAGAACGAGCGGCTTGAGTTGCTGAAGGATGCTTCCGAAAAACAAAGCGCGCTCGTGTTACTCACCGGCGACACCTTATCCCGCCCGATACAACCTGTTGTGGATGCTAATGCCCTTCGCGGAATGGATGTCAACGGATTAGAATACGCCCGACTGATTGATTCCGCCCTGGTACACAGACACGACGTGCGAATGAAGGCTGCGCAAGTGGAGCTTCACGAAGCTGATCTTGCTCTTCAAAAAGCGTTGCGCATTCCTGATGTGACATTGGGAGCGAACTGGGACAGGTCGGGAAGTTACGTACAGGATTACAATTCCATTTCGTTGAAAGTTGACATCCCCATCTTCAATCTCAATCAGGGAAATATCGAAAGTGCGGAGTACAGGATCCGGGAGAGCAAACAATTGTTGAAGCACGCTGAACTGGATTTGAAGAACGATGTCAGCAGGTCACTGATGCAGCTTCAGGAAGTCGATCGTCTCTACAAATCCACATCGGAGGAATTTGGCCCGGCGTACGCCCGCCTCATTGATGGTATTGCGCGGGGCTATCAAACCCGGGCGATCAGTTTGCTGGAGTTCATCGACTTTTACGAAACGTACAAGAATTCACAAATAGAATTTTACCGTTTGCAAAACAAGCGTATTGAAGCGCTTGAGGATTTGAATCTTGCAACGGGAAAAATATGGTTCAACTATTAGGATGACAAACACATGAAAAAGAACATCACATTAACCGTACTCTTTCTGCTGGCCGGCGTGTTGGTTTCTTGTAATCAGAAGGCGACGAATGTCGCAGAGGGAAAGCAGCCTTTTGCCCTGAGCGATACAATGGCCGCGATGATCTCCATCGATACAGTGTCGCAAACAAAAGTGCAAAGCGAGCTTAAGCTCACCGGTAAAATATCTTTCAATGAAGAAAAAGTTCTCAGGATCTATCCGCTTGTGGCCGGAACAGTGAAGGATGTGAAAGTGGAACTCGGCGACTACGTCCACAAGGGGCAAGTGCTTGCCGTGTTACGAAGCAGTGAGGTTGCCGGACTTTCACAGGAAAAAAACTCGGCTGAAGGATCCGCCCTCATTGCGAAACGCAATCTTGATGCTACCGAAGAGATGTATAAAGCGGGAGTAAGTTCGGAAAAGGATTTGCTTATCGCCCAACGGGAATATGCGAAGGCTCAGGCCGAGCAAAAACGCCTCAACGATATTTTTCAAATTTACCACATCAGCGGCACGGGGGAGTACGTGATCACGGCTGCGTTTGCCGGCTTTATTGTGGAAAAAAATGTGAGTAACGAAATGCAGATCAGGTCGGACAATAACAGCACGTTGTTCACGATTTCGCCTCTCGATAACGTCTGGGTTATCGTCAACGTCTATGAATCCGATATTGCAAAAATCAAAAAAGGATACAACACCGACGTCTCCACACTTAGCTACGAGGGAAAAATATTTCACGGGAAGGTGGATAAGATTTTCAACGTGCTTGATTCTGAAACCAAGGTATTGAAAGTCCGCATCAATCTTCAAAATCCAAACTATCTTCTCAAGCCGGGAATGTTTGCCAATGTCACTGTTCGTTATCACGAAGAACAGACTCTTCCCTCAGTCCGCTCCTCCTCGGTGATTTTTGATGACAGCAAAAATTATGTGGTAGTCTACCGGAGCCGCACGGATATTGAGCGGCGTGAAGTGACGCCGTATAAAACTGTGGGGGAGAGGACGTATATGAAAAACGGATTAAAGGGCGGGGAGTTCGTCATTAACAAGTACCACCTGCTCGTCAACGATGCGCTAAACGATTGAGCCGACCATGAACAAATTTATCAGGAACATCGTCGGGTTTTCGTTGAGAAATAAATTCATGATTTTTTTCCTGACCGGAGTGGTTGTCATTCATGGCATCGTCAGTTATCTCAACACACCCATTGAAGCATTTCCCGATGTCACCAATACACAAATC
Organism: Bacteroidota bacterium; assembly: GCA_046597825.1. GTDB lineage: Bacteria > Bacteroidota > Ignavibacteria > UBA10030 > UBA6906 > CAADGV01. The sequence goes on from JBKJJX010000314.1 coordinate 14,591, forward strand.
ATTATTGTAAGCCAGTGGCACGGCCGCAGCGCCGAAGAGATCGAGCGCTTTGTAACGGTTCCCATTGAAGTGGCGATGAACTCCGTTCAACGCAAAACGAATGTCCGTTCTATTACAATGTTCGGCCTTTCTGTCATCAAAATTATTTTCAATGATGATGTTGATGATTTCTTCGCCCGGCAGCAAGTGAACAATCTTCTTCGGAATGTGAGCTTGCCGGAAGGTGTCGAGCCGGATGTCCAGCCTCCGTATGGCCCCACAGGAGAAATTTTCCGCTACACACTCGAGAGTAAAACCAAAAACACTCGCGAGTTATTGACACTACAGAACTGGGTTGTCGATCGTCAGTTACGAAGCGTGTCAGGAATCGCTGACATCGTTGCCTTTGGCGGGCAGGAGAAGATTTATGAGATAAGCGTTAATCCTCAACTTCTGACCAAATACAACATCACGCCGCTTGAAGTGTATACGGCGGCAACCAAGAGCAATATCAACGTAGGCGGTGATGTTATTGAGAAAAACGGACAGGCGTACGTCGTGCGCGGCATCGGTTTGCTCGATAGCATCAGCGACATCGAAAACATCATCATTGACAACATCAACGGTACGCCCATCCTGGTAAAAAATGTGGCGACGGTGGTGGAAGCGAGCGCCCCGCGTGTCGGGCAAGTCGGCCTCAATCATAATGACGATGCAGTCGAGGGAATTGTCGTCATGCGGAAAGGCGAAAACCCGAGCGAAGTGCTGTCGCTTCTCAAAGAAAAAATTGCAGAGATCAATGAAAAAATTCTGCCTCCCGATGTGAAGATGGTAACGTTCTACGACCGTGATACTCTTATGAGCTATTGCACGGAGACGGTGCTGCATAATTTGTTTGAAGGGATCCTGCTTGTTACCGTTGTCGTGTTTCTGTTTATGGCTGATTGGAGAACCACCGTAATCGTCTCCATTATCATCCCGCTTGCTTTACTGTTTGCATTCATCTGTTTACGGTTTATGGGAATGTCGGCAAACCTGCTATCGCTTGGAGCGGTGGACTTCGGTATCATCATTGACGGGGCTGTTGTGATGGTCGAGGGCATGTTCGTTATGCTCGACCAAAAGGCGCATCAGTTCGGGATGGAGCGATTCAACAAGCTTGCAAAACTCGGATGGATTAAAAACACAGGCGGTGAGCTTGGCAAGGCTGTCTTCTTCTCTAAACTCATCATCATTACGGCGCTGGTCCCTATATTTTCATTTCAAAAAGTTGAAGGGAAGATGTTTTCGCCGCTCGCCTACACACTGGGATTTGCGCTGATCGGCGCGCTTCTCTTTACTCTGACACTGGTGCCTGTGCTGGTTTCAATTCTCCTGAAACATGATGTCCGTGAAAAGCACAACCCGTTCGTCGCGTTCATCAACAAATATACATTGCGGGCATTCAACTATACATATACGAATCAGAAAAAAAGCATAATCGCCGCGTTCATACTCCTCGGTGCGACGATCCTTTCGACAATGTTTCTTGGAACCGAATTCCTGCCGCAGTTGAATGAGGGTGCTTTGTGGGTGGAAGCTAAAATGCCGATGAGCAGCTCACTGACGGAGTCAGTAAATATGGTCAGTAAGATTCGTGAAAAGATTCTTGCGTTTCCGGAAGTGACTGGAGTGCTATCTCAGACCGGCCGCTCGAACGACGGAACCGACCCGTCTGGTTTCTACTACATGCAATGCCAGGTGAATCTTCTTCCGAAGAAAGAATGGAAGCGAGGTATCTCGACGGACGAGTTAATTGAGCAGATGGACGCATCGTTGAAGCAGTACGCAGGAATCGAGTACAATTATTCCCAGCCGATTATCGATAATGTGCAGGAAGCTGTTGCCGGAATGAATGCGAATAATGCGGTAAAGATTTTCGGCGACGATCTGGCTGCATTGGACAAGCTTGCTGATCAGGTCATCAAAAAGATCGAACATGTGCCGGGAGTAAAGGACGTGGGGATTCTGAGGAATGTCGGCCAGCCGGAAATGACCGTTCGCCTTGACGAGGAAAAAATGGCGGTCTATGGCGTCACGACAGCCGATGCCCAGGCTGTTATCGAGATGGCCATCGGCGGAAAAACCGCTTCGCAATTCTACGAAGGTGAAAGAAAGTTCGACATCCGGATTCGCTACCAGCATGAATACCGCAAGTCTGAAGAAGATTTGCGCATGCTGATGGTTCCGACGCTGCGCGGTAATAAGATTCCGATGAAGGAGATTGCAGAAGTAAGGACACTTACCGGTCCTGCGTTTATTTATCGGGATAACAATAAGCGTTTCATTGGCGTGAAGTTTACTGTGCGGGAGCGGGACCTCGGCAGCACAATCAAAGAAGCGCAAGCCAATGTCATTACAATCCCGCTGCCGAAAGGATACAGTATCGCGTGGGCGGGCGAGTTTGAAAATCAGGTGCGCGCTACCGCGAGGCTCGCGCAGGTCGTTCCCATCTGCATCGTTGTCATCTTCATCATTTTATTCATCACCTTCGGCCATGCACGGGATGCTGCACTTGTTCTCCTCAATGTTCCTTTTGCCCTCATAGGCGGAATCCTTGCGTTGCACGTGACGGGAACAATTTTCGGGATCTCGGCGGGAGTTGGTTTTATCGCATTGTTTGGGATCTGTATTCAGAACGGCGTTATTCTGATTTCTGTTTTCAAGAAAAATCTTGAGAACAAAATGCCATTGTCGCAAGCAATCAAGGAAGGAGTTGCGACACGTGTTCGTCCGGTGATCATGACTGCGTTGATGGCGGCAATCGGACTGATGCCTGCGGCGATTTCAAAAGGCATCGGCTCGGAAACACAAAAGCCCCTTGCAATCGTGGTGATCGGGGGATTAATCTCGGCAACTGTGCTCACGCTGTTAATTTTTCCGCTGATTGCAGAATGGCAATACAAGAAAAAACATTCTGAGTACTTCTCGTAATAGGAGATCGGGGGATAGGCAGGCGGTCTGGTGGGGCTTCTTGCGGGTCGCGGGCAATAGATTGCTCGCGACCGGTTATTCTGTGTTGCCGAAATCTTTTCCTTCCTGCAATAGCT
>JBKJJX010000113.1:0-3128 GCA_046597825.1 Bacteroidota bacterium
TGGCCAGGCGGCGTTTGGTGTTGGCAAAAGCTTTTTCTTCCCAAGTGACAAAATCGGCACTCCTCTTCAACATGGGCCCTTGTTGTTTTACTTCGTTCTCGGCTATGAATTGTAGAACAGTTCTGGCCGGCTTACTTTGCGCTATGCTTTTCGAACACGCATTCCCGCAATCACCGGCAAAACGATTATCTTTTCTACCCTCCTCCGACATCATCAACAATCCTGAACGCGGATTCTATCGGCTTGAACAAACAGGAATGGTTCAGGGAAAAATAACTCCGTACGAAAAGCTGGATCTGCTGAGACTTCAACACATTCGTAAAAACCACACTCTTGTGTTTCGCTATTTCGGATTGAAAGAATGGCGGACAGTGGACTTGCCGGACTCTATACTTCAGAACATCCGAAACGACTTTAGCACAATTCGTTCAGCGGGACTCAAGTGCATTCCACGGTTCACTTATTCGGCAAATATCGGAGAACCGGACGCTCCGGTGAAAATCATTCTCCGACATCTTCATCAACTGAAGCCCATTCTTCAGGAAAATAAAGATGTGATAGCGGTGATGCAGGCGGGATTCATCGGCGCATGGGGAGAGTGGCATTCCTCAACAAACGGTAATGAATCCTTGCTGCATATGCGGGCAATACTGGACGCCATTCTTGATGCGCTTCCCTCTGACCGTATGGTCCAATTGCGCACGCCAAAGGACAAGCAACAAATATTCGGGATGTCATTCGATCCAACAGCAGCGCTCACGCCGCAGAAAGCTTATGGCAAAAATCCCGTTGCACGCGTAGGTCATCACAATGATTGTTTTCTTGCTGACAAGAGTGATATGGGCACGTATTGGCGTGACAATAAAGTCGACACGGCTCTTGCGAAAGCATATCTGCAGTTGGATAATCGTTTCGTTCCCATGGGAGGGGAAACGTGTCAGCAAAGTGAATTCACGACGTGTGCGAACGCGCTTCAGGAATTAGCGCGGATGCGCTGGTCATTCCTGAATGCGGATTACAATACCGAGGTACTTAATTCTTTTGAGTCAGGCGAATGTTTGGACGAGATAAGACGAAAGCTAGGTTACCGGTTCTCGCTGGTGAGTGCTGAATTTACTTCCCGCGTTTCAGTTTCAGGTAGTTTCCATTTTGCAATGACAATTACAAATTCGGGATGGGCTGCGCCGTTTAATCGCCGTGAAGCTGAATTGCTACTCCGGAATACGAGTAATGGCGAGGTATTCCGTATAAAACTTCCTGCCGATCCACGTTACTGGCTTTCGGGCGATACTGCATCAGTTAGTATATCCGCTGGAATTCCGGCTTCAATGGGGAGGGGATGGTATTCGATTCTGTTAAACTTTCCCGACCCGGATTCTTTGCTGTATGCACGTTCAGAGTATTCGATCCGGCTTGTAAACAAAAATATCTGGGAATCTAGAACGGGCTATAACGATTTGCACGACTCCGTGTTTGTCGATGCCAAATCAAATGGGAAAGATCATGCGGGTTTGATGTGGTTCCAGCCAATCGGGAAATACGTTGTTGATCCCCCAACAGCATTCTCCTTGAAGAGTAGCTATCGTTCAGGCAAATTTATCATCATTCCTTTTGTTATTGAGAGGCCAAGCCATGTCTCTCTGAAAATTGCAGATGAACGTGGCGGTAACGTTTCAACTCTTGTTAACGAAAATCTCCCTTCTTCATCCTTCGCTTACTCCGCGCAGTTTAGTCCGCGTGTTAGAAAACCCCGGTGGTACATTCTCCGCATGCGTGCTATACCTCTTGATGGCAGCGGCAGCTCTGATTTTATTGCAAAGCAAAACCTTCTCCCCTGAAATAAATTCTTTACCTGTCACCCAAGATCGCGCTGTAACCGTTCATTGTGCGTTCAACTGTGATGATGAATACTTTATGAGCCTCATTTTTTTCGCAATTTGATACGGCGAGCAAGCTCACCGAATTATTCCAAGTACATAGCCCGTTATGAGATCAGAAAACGACTACACATCACGACGATTGCCTGCCAATCAGCCGCTCATAAGTGATTATCCGGCAGTTTTGCTGCGCGGGAAATGGATAATTCTATCCGTAACGCTGCTTACGATTGCTGCGGCGCTCGTGTTTACAAAACTGCGACAGCCCACGTACCAGGCGAGTAGCGCTATCCTTATCCAGACACGCGTAGCGGAATCAGGCGGACTCTTTATTCCGTCGGTCGGCAGCGCTATCGTTACAAACATCCGGCAGAATGAACTTGAGATTCTTCGCTCACAGTCTCTCGCGGAAGTCGTTGCACACCGGTTGATTCGTCAGATGTACGTCGACTCGTCTGCGCGTGAGAAAATAGAAATCGTTCAGCCGCCGAAGGATGACAAATCGGGGCGAACCGTTGCCACGATTGAACAGGTTGTTAAACGCCTGGGCCAGGCAGTCGATTTTCTCACCGTGAGAGAATCGGATATTATCAAAATTGTTGCGAAAAGCCCGAATCCACGCGAAGCTGCATTGCTTGCCAATACATTTGCGGATGAATATTACAACCGCAACGTTTTCAAAAGCCGCGAGAAATCGCGGGCACTCAGAAACTTTTTGCAGGAACAGGTAGGCGATCAACGCGTGTCCCTTGAGAAGATCGAATCTTCTCTTCAGGATTATATGGAGAAGAAAGGAATAGTATCGCTTGACGAAGAGTCCAAGCGCATGATCTCGCAACTGTCGGAGCTCGAAGCGAACCGCGACGCAACAGAAATTGCGTTACAGACTCTCGAGCGGACGTTGGCATCTTACCAGCAGGAACTGCCACTGCAGGAAGGCATTCTTTCCAAATCGATAACAACCGGCAGTGATCCGTACATCCGGAACTTGCAGGAACAATTGGCTGCTCTTGAAGTCCAACGGGACATTGCCATTTCAAAAAACCCTCTGCTTGCAGGGAAAGAAATATTCAGCGATAAGCTGAAAGAAGTTGATCAGCAAATCAAAACGCTCCACGAAAATCTGAAGGATCGGACAAAATCATACATTCAGTCACTCGTTCCAGCAGTGCCTTCAACCGACCAGTCAAACGGAAGTCCTGCGTCTTACCTTCGGCAGGTAAAGCAAAAAATTGTCGAAGCACAAATCGA
>JBKJJX010000047.1:0-5249 GCA_046597825.1 Bacteroidota bacterium
GTCCCCATACAAAACGCCGTCTATTACTGCCCCTTTTAAGTAAATATAATAGAAGCAATCGGGGCAACTGAAGTACATTAAACCAAAACCTGATGCAAGCCAATAATCTGCGTTTACGAATCCTAACGTATCTGATGAATCGCGTGCTCCATAATAAACATAACGCTTTATGGTGGTTTGTCTCCCCAACAAAGTACCTTGTTCAACGCTATACACTCTGCACATCTCATACCCACCCCCAAGCCTGCTCATGACCCATTTATCTCCCTGTTGTGCTGCCAATTTGTACAGGATTCCATAACCATACCCGAAATCCCCCCACACCTGTTTGAGGGTAGTATCGATGGCGACTCTTAGAGGCGATAGTTGTACAGGTACAATAGGATTAATGAACCGTGAACGCACTGTTACATGGATTCTACCATCGCTTCCGACAGAGTCCTGAAATATGAAACTTTGAAGGGTATCTGGATACTGGGGCTCGACCCAAAAGTACTCCAACATGTTGCCCGTGTTATGCGGAAAAAAACTCAGTGGGTCTTGCCCGTTTGAAATTTGCGAGAGGGAAACAAAGAGGATGCAAGTAATTGAGATTCTAATCGCTACTGTAGACATTCGATATCTCCTTTCACCAAGGCCAACGAAGATGAGGAAGAACGTTATGAAATCAAATTACGCTTTGAGGTTGTCCAGTGGTGTGCGCCCGCATCGTTGGACAGCGTATGTTCGATATTTTGTGTGCGTGAATGTACTACGGAATTACAGAAGTGTCAAGTTAAATCGACGGAGATGCGTCCACATCTCACGTATGGGTCTGGTGAACGATTCTACTTCTGACGTTTAACAGATGTAATACCGCGATTACGTTATTTTAGGGAATCACGGGTGGGAGGATCAAAATGGAAAGCTCAGACATTGTTGGAAGGGCCTTCACGATAGAAACGCCATTTGACGAATTAAATATCGACGATGTAGCATAACGCTACGGTGTTGAGCGGCCTTTACAAATGAACGAATGACGTGGTTGCTTTTGTTATTGGCAGTAAAACCTACTCAGACAATCTCGATGCACACTTTGAGGTCTTTAGAGTTACACACCACTTCACCATCCTGTTGTGAAAAAGAGGCCTTGACCGTTGTGGCATGTCCGCTGAGATCTATGAGTTGTGATAGCGCATCAGATTTCAATTTGGACTTCGGATCAACCACGCCTGCCTGGAACCGAAGAAAGTTGAAAAAGAAATTAGAAATGATATCACAAGTCTGGATCATGTAATCGTTGGAAGACTTCAAAGGGTGGAACTTGACTAATCGTTGACCGCCTGATGGCCACCCTTCAGCTTTGATTATCTTTGCGAGTGAGTTTCCCCAAACCTTGATCATCTCATAGAATTCAATTGGATAGTCTTTGAAGATGTCTCCCGACACGTCGACCTCGATACTGTCATAGCGAAGAATCTTCCCAGAGGAATCGGGATGTAGAATGAACTCGTCAGTATCTTTGCCAAACTTGTCTCGATAGCGAAGGAAGACAAACAACTGATCGGCCCTATGATAAAACGCCGGTAGATCAAGTTCTGAGAGGGATTTGAATATCTTGCCAAAATCACTCTCTCGTTTTTCCATATTTTCTTTCGCAACATTCTTCAGATAACCCGCATTGGCCTTGTAAATGTCTTCCGATTCCAGATTAATTAAGAAGTGTAGCTTACCGGCCCGGACGTATCCGATGAAGCTCTCTAGAACCTGCTGGTACACTCTGCCAACAGTTTTCCAATTCTTTTCGTTGAGATTGTAAGAGTGGAATCCCTTGAAATCTTTGCCCAAGATGACACGGTTAACATCTATGAGTTTCTGCACCTGGCTCTTGTATTCGGTAAAGGCATCATGGGTACCCCATACCACGACATTGATCCTGAACGTATTTTTATTGCACTTGGTGTCGTCAGAATAAATCTCGATAGTTTCCATTCAATGGCCTTTGAGTTTTAATGCCTATAACGACTGTAATTATGACACCTTGTGTCGTGTAATCCACCGTTTGTAGATGGATATGCGACATAGTCATGTCGTGTATTTCGCTTTTGTATGCTGCATCGCTTGGTCCAGCGGACTTATTATCTTCCCAAGCGATTTCTTGCTTACATGAGTATGGATTTCGGTTGTCTTCGAGCTACTGTGGCCCAGAAGTTCTTGGATATATCTCATATCTCGTTGCACAGCGTATAAAAAAATTTGACCTGGAGGATTGGAATTCTCGAAGCGAAATAACAAAACATCGGCAGCCATAAGAATGCGCGAAGGTGAACTCTCCATCTGCGCCGGACGGAAAGAGTGTAAGGTGATGGATGAAAGCTATTCCGAATCCATCTAAATGTCAAGGAGAGATAGATCAATTTCACGTGAATGTCATAGCTTCTCAGCAGAAATGTCAGGATTTGCTCCAGTAGAAATGTCAGAACCGAGTGTTGCAAGGCTTTCGGATGGAAGGCGAAGGCTGTCTCCTGCATCCACGCTTGAACGATCAAATCTATCCGACTTTTATTCGTTCGTAATGCGATTGTCGAGCCCAAAGAAAAAGGCGAGCCATCATCGGCTCGCCCATTTATTGCGGATATTACTTAGCGAGAAGCAGTTTATTCACCTTGCTTAATTTCACTTGGCCATTTGCGTCAGTTGCGGTGAACCTGGCGAAGTACACGCCGCTTGCTATGCTTGACGCGTTCCATATTGCTGAGTGATAGCCTGCTTCCTTCGATCCACTGACGAGATCGATTACCTTACGTCCCAGCACATCGTAGACAACCAATGATACATTTGAAGCTTCGGGCAGATCGTAGTTGATAGTCGTGGAAGGATTGAAGGGGTTTGGGTAGTTCAGATGCAATGCAAATTCTGTTGGGAGTGGCGTGACTGACAGTGTACTACTTATTGACTTCTCCATTCCGCCGCCCAACCTGTTCGAACTTGCTGAACCGTGAAAACTGCTCATCTGCAATTCAGCCATTTCTGCCTGCAGGCTCTGTGGATAGCTTGCTCTTAATTGATTGAGCATTGCCCGCGCACTGGTTGTATCGCGTCGATTGTTTAGTTGTAGTGCGAACTTCCCGTACAAACCGAAGCGAGCCAGATTAGTGTTAGGATATTGCTGAATGTTAGCATCATACGCAGCTATCGCTTGTGAAGACGAGCCTTCATGCAAAAAACTCGCAGGCAAAAAAGCCTTTGCTCTGCGTGCCAGCGCGGGTTCCGATAAAACTGAATTGAAGAACGAGACAAGATTACCGTTTCGCATTCTCTGACCTACTGCAAGCATTTGTCCCAGTGCCCACGCCTTTACTTCATTTGGGACATTCCGGTTAAGAATGCTCGCTCTAATGAGCGCATCGGCATTTGCGAAGTTGCGGCGTTTGCGTTCGCGTATAATCTCTTTCATAAGCTGCGAAAACGGAGACGTCGTCAATACTTCTTCTGTTGTCTTGCCGCCGCCGGCAAGCATCGGACTTAGTCCTCCACAATTCGGTGTCGGCTCAAGCCAGTGATCGTATTGAAGCCAACTTGACTCATCAATTTCAAATATTCCCGGCGGTTCTTTGTTATCCCGCCAATGATTGATTAAGGCAGGTAACCTGAAGAGAACAGATTCACATGCAAATATCCATTCATGCAAATTGTGTTTTCGCCGAACTCGGTTCCGAGGTTCGGATCGGACGCATCACAGAAGACGCCCGTTACGTTATTGGAAATGAGATTACGGCCGCCCTCTGACTCTTCGAGCATAGGTGAGCTTCCGTTGACAAATCCCAAACCGTATTTGAACGATTCGATTGTGTTGTGAAGAATGAGCGGCGATGAAGCGCTCAAGTATATTCCTGTGCCCTTGACGCCTGGACCTGTAAGCGTGTTGCCCGAAATCAGAACATCGGAATAATTGTCGATCGCAATTCCCGCGCAATAAAGCGGAAAGTTGCTGAACGTGTTGTTCGTGATTTGCATCGTGGGTATCGGACTATGTGCCGTTGGGAAGATATTGATGCCGATACCGCAGTGGGAAAAGTTGCAGTTATCAATCGTGAGGTTCGTGTAACTGCCGACGTTGAGTGCGGTGTAGGCGTAGGAAATGTTCGCGTAACTCAGCGAAATTGTTGGAGGATATGAACCGCTGGTGATGCCAGACCATTTTGCGGGAGGGCTAATGCTTGTGAGTGTGATCCGATTTTGCGCTGTGCCATTGGTAATTAGTGAGCCAAAGAGGTTGATCATTTGATCACTGCCGAACGTGATAGTTGAGCCCGACTGGATGGTGAGCGTTGCTCCGTTTTGAATTGTCACGCCTAAAGGAAAACTGCGGCTGGTAATTTCTGCGTTTTCAATTTTGTAGAGTTTCCCTTCGCCTGCAGTGAAAGAATCTGTATAGGAAGTATTTGCCGCTACAACCCACGCTTTTCCAGTTTCAATATCGGTGACCAACGTATTTTGAAAAGCGTTTCCGAGTGTGATAGTAATATCTCGCACATCGGTCGGTGCGCTGAATCGGTTTACAACCATGAAATGGTTCGGAACCGAAGCTGATGGTTGATCTTTGAAGAATGCCAACTCCATAAACCTCTCGTTAGGTGGATCAACAGTTGAGATTCCCGTGACGATCTTCCCAGAGAGAGACGGTTGAGTATGGATGCTATAACCTTCCCCCCAAGTCAGGTTCATAAGAGTTGTGCCGAACGGCCCTGCAAGTTTCTGATTCAGCGCTTTGATACCATTCCACTTATCTTCGCCAAATGGGCTATAGAGGTTATACTGCGAGCCAATGTGAATCGGATCAAGCGTGACTGGATCGATCAACCCTATTGGAAAATTGTCAGGGCCGCCCGCATTGACGTCCTTTGTCCAATAGTGAAAGTAGACCAATCCTTTGCATCCGTACGCAAGCGCGAGGTGAACTTGCGCATAGATTTCACTAAGGTGCGGCTCTCGCAAGCCACCTGGCCAGCGCCCTATATTTGGATAGTACCACCAATTGTGGGAATCGGAAAATATTGAATTCAGTTGCGCGTTCCTAAACCGCGCAACCGCAGTTTGAAATCCTGAATTCGCACTCCCGTTCCCAAGTTGCATTCGCAGCGTGTTCGAGTAATCATCGTCATCAAACACTCGATAAATATCAGGTGCGAGTTCAAACGTGCCCGCCTCTTGTATGGCTCTGACATAAGGGTCTGTTCCACCCGGTAGAAATGTCGCTTCGGTCATTG
>JBKJJX010000252.1:0-4069 GCA_046597825.1 Bacteroidota bacterium
GAAAATGCTTGAACCGGTTGATCGGCATGTTGGTAATGACAAACAGAAAGTTGAAGACAATCCGGTATCGTTTCCAGAGTTCGTCCTTGAATTGCTGCTCGACAGCGGCTTGCGCCGGAGGCAAATATGCACCCACAGGGTTGTAAATGAGATTGAGCATCAACCTTGTACCGTCTTTGCCATAGCCGAGCGCATTCAATCTGCGGAGCGACTCAATGCTTTTCCCGAAGACACCCTGGCCGCGCTGCGAGTCGGTTTCATGTTCCTGAAAGTATGGTAGTGATGAAATTACTTCACACTGATGTTCGCGGAAAAATTCCGGCAGGTATTCCATGTTTTTTCCGCTGACGGGATGCGGGTCGAGTGTCACGGTCAGGTTGTGACGGATCATTATGTGTTTGCCGAGTTTCTTTGCCTCGACGACAAAATAATCAAAGTGGTCGCTCAACTCCGGAGCGCCGCCTGTAATATCAAGATTCTTTATCTGCGGATACCGCGATAGAATTTCCAGGCAACGATCGATCGCTTCACGGGTCATCATCTCCGTTCGCTTCGGCCCGGCATCAACGTGACAATGCTTGCACGCCTGATTACAAAGCTTGCCCACATTCACCTGAAACGTTTCGATGGTGAGCGGACTCAAATCGAGTGTATGGCCAACCAGAGTTGTCTCAAAATTCACAAGAATCCCTTCGGAAATTTTCTTCATCTAACAACAACCTTCGGGTCCGCATGAGTCGGCGATCTCTGTCTTATCGTAATCCATGCCTTTCGATTCACGCGGATGGCGTACAGCATTGACCTTGCAGTTGAATTGATTTGCATCTCCCATTTCAATTTCAGCATAAGGGTTCACGCCAATAATGCTCGAGGCATACGGACTATGTGTTTGTGTATAGATTTGATACGTCTTGTCGCATACAGCCATACGCGCACCACGTTGTAATGTGTGTCCGTCATCGTCAACCACAGTCTTCCACGGACCTTTGTAGATTACTGCCTGATTCCGTTCAAGACAAATTCCCTGCTTTCCTTTATGCGCAACAATGGTCACCGACCTGAACTCGATACCGCCGATAGTTTGCCACGGTTTTTCATCTCTCTTTACGATCTCCATCCCGTAGAAGCCGGCTTCTTCAAACGATTTCAAGAGATTGGATTCGGTGAACGCACCTGAAATGCAGCCGCTCCACAGTTCGGGATCGTTCTTCATTTCAATCGGGACTTCTTCATCGCTCACGATATCTGAGATTGCAGCGCGTCCGCCAAGCTTCAATACACGAAAGACTTCTCTAAAAAGTTGAGTACGATCCTCATACTTGACAAGATTCATGACGCAATTTGAGACAACAACATCAACTGAATTGTCGGCAATCATTGGCTCTCCGGCTCGAAGTGCATCGGCGTATTCATTGACTCGATGGTAATCCTCATATTTCAAGACGGGATTGAGCTTCAGGTATTCTTCGATTCTATCAAGGTCAAGCGCGAGGTCCTGAATCTTCCCTTTATAAAATTTGACCTGCGTTCCGCCGAATTTCTGCTGCAGCCCGCTTTGATATTTGCGAGCGAGAGCAAGCATTTCATCATTCATATCAACACCAATGACTTTGCCTTGAGGCCCGACAATCTGCGCAGCGATGTAGCAGATTTTACCACCACCACTGCCAAGATCAAGCACTGTATCTCCCTCACGAACAAATTTCGACGGATCACCGCAGCCGTAATCGCGGTCTAGAATTTCTTGCGGTAACACCTCGAGATATTTCTTGTCATATTCGACCGAACAGCACAGGGCAACCTCCTGTTGCTGTGCACCTTTTGAGTATCGTTCGCGAACAGCCCTCTCAACAACCAATGTCATGTCACTCAGCGTTTCCGCACTCATCAAACAACTCCTTCTTTTTGTAGATTAGTTTTACAGACGGACGGGTCACGAAAGTACTTTTTGAATTCCATAGGACACAATGCCAGCACACGGCAACGTTACAATCCATGCAAGAAGAATATCACGAACAACATTCCACTGTACGCGACTTCCCGAAGCGGCGCCCATGCCAACAATGCTGCTCGTCGAAACGTGAGTTGTCGAAAACGGCAGGCCGAGAACAGAGCCAGTGATAACCAATACTGACGTGACTGCATTCGACAGAAAACCCTCAACAGGGTTAAGCGTTGTAATGCGACGTGCGAGAGTATTGGTCACTCTCCTTCCGCCCATCAATCCGCCAATAACAATGCCAAAACCGACAAGCAAGTATGGAAAGATGTTCGATTGGATGCCAAACACTGATGCGCCGAGTAGTAGAGCTGCCATCTTCGGGGTATCGTTCAGTCCGCGGGCAAAGCTCGTAAGTCCGCTCGACAGGAAATGAAGTGATTCGGTCATGTTCATGCGAAATGAGTACCGGGCTGGCACCGAACACGAATCAGCATTGCCGGCAACGATAGTGACAATGGGAACCGACCATGCGAACGCACCCGGGGCAGGCACCACCTCACTCTGTTCAATACATACACACTTCTCATTTGATGTGGCAAATTTCCGGTTACAGATTGGAAAAACAGTGTACGACATGAGAAACGAAACCGCCGGAGAGACAAGAAGCGGAACCAACGCCTTTGACACGACCCCGCTCCAGCTGATGCCATCGTTGCCATAGCACCCCGCAGTTGCGCCAATAATCGCACCGACGAGAGCGTGTGTTGTTGAAACGGGCCAACCAAATCTTGATGCAACGAGCACCCAAAGGGTGGCGCCGCCCGCAACGGCAAGAGCAATCTGAGACGGATCTACACCTTTGGAAAGCAGACCTTTTGAAAATACGTTCAACAATACTCCTCCAAGCGTTATCGCGGCAACGCTCCCCAGAGCCGTCGTCACGACTCCCCATACTGTCGCCTGACGCAAAGACGCGGTTCCGCCTCCCACGAGCGTGGCTATCCCTTTCGAGATATCATTCGCACCGTTGGAGAATGCGAGAAGAAGAATTGTAAAGAACAGAATGATTTCCATCCACACACTTACATTGAAAGCTTTTCAACAATATTACGGCACTGCACGCCGTGAACAAGCGAAGCGCCGCCGCGTACTGCAGCGGTGACATGCAATGCCTCCGTCATCTGGTCCATATTAGCGCCGGTTTCAAGACACTGATTAGTATATGCATCGATGCAATACGGACACTGCACCGTGTGCGCAACAGCTAGACCGATAAGCGACTTCTCACGTTTTGTCAGTGCGCCTTCGGTTGCAGTCGCTTCATTGTACCAGGCAAGAAATTTATCCCACAGAGGTTTCTGATTTTTTCCGATGTCACTGAACTTGCCAAGATCTTTAGAGTCGTAGTACGACGACATGCAAACTCCGCTCATTAGTGAGGGTGAACGTATTGGGTTGATTACGGTGATTACAACTTAGTCAAGTCATGTGGTAATTTCAAGGCGATTTAATTCGTGTCAGATACTGCCGGTAATCTTCTTCTGTGTCAACATCTGCAAACTCCGGCAGCCTTGCATACGAAAGCCGGGATGTTTGGAGACACTTGACTGTTTGCGCGAACACATTTTCTGAACTCCATTCAATTCCGTCGAACACTTCCTTGACAGGCGGCTTCATGCCAAGAAGATAGTAGCCCCCATCCGTTGAAGGGCCGAGGACGACATCATGATCATCCAGTTGATGAAAGGCAGATTCAATAATCGATGCGTTAAGTTCAGGAACGTCCGTCCCAATGATTACCGTCCGCTGCGCGCCGTCCTCAAACGTCCGCACAAATGCATTTTTCATTCTCTCGCCCAAATTCTCGCCGTCTTGTTCGATAAAACAAAATGGCTTGTCAACCCACGCTGCAACTTCCTCCGCCCGGGATCCGGGTGTGAAGAATACACAGCTGCTCACGCCCTTAGATTTTACAGTATCGGCAAGAGTGAAAGCATGTCGGGCGAACTGATCATAAATTCGGGCAGCTTCCTTCATGCCGATGGATTTGCCAAGTCGCGTTTTTACTTCACCGGGCTGTGGCAGCTTTACAAAGATAATGAGTGCACAGTCGGTCATTATTCGTAA
>JBKJJX010000077.1:0-2760 GCA_046597825.1 Bacteroidota bacterium
GGAAATAATTCAGAAATGAAACACGCTTTCTTTGCTTTGTGGCTTCTTCTCGTCGGAGAAGCCACTACGTTTTCACAGACCGCAACTTTTCCCTCTGCGACCAACTACTTCAATCCGGGAACTGAACCGCCCGAGCACGCTCTCGATATGTTGCACATGCGGCTCGAAGTGTCGTTCAAACCGCAGGAAGGATTGGTAAAAGGAAAAGTAACGCACCGCTTCAAAGCTATCCGCTCTGCTGTTGATTCATTCTTCTTCAACGGTCCCGGCATCAGTATTCTGAAGGCAACTCTCAACAAGAAAACTCTGAGTTATCGCATTTCGCCTGAAGGCATCACAGCGTATTTCAACCCGCCTCTTCGCTGGAATTCTGTCGATAGCATTACGTTTGAATATGAAGCGCATCCGCGGAAGGGAATTTATTTTGTCGGTTGGAACGATCCGAACAACATCAGCCGCAAACAAATCTGGACACAGGGACAGGGCATCGATAACCGCCATTGGTTTCCCTGCTACGATGAACAGAACGACAAACTTACGACGGAAACAATTATCACCTTCGACAAACATTACCGCGTGCTTTCAAACGGAAGCCTCGTCTCAACTAAAAATAATGCTGACGGGACAACTACGTGGCACTATGCAATGCAACATCCGCAGTCCACGTATCTTGTTATGATCGGCATTGGCGATTATGCCGTCAAAACTATCCGCTCAAAAAGCGGAGTGCCGATGAATCTCTGGTATTATCCCGACGAGCCGGATCGTGTCGAACCAACCTACCGTTATTCTGCTGAAGCCGTGGACTTTATGGAGAAGGAAACGGGCGTGCCGTATCCGTGGGAATCGTATTCTCAAATACCTGTGCAGGATTTTTTATACGGGGCGATGGAGAATACAACTGCAACGATGTTCGGTGATTTTTATTTAGTCGATAGCCGGTCGTTCCTGGACAAAAACTATATCTATGTAAACGGCCATGAGCTAACACATCAATGGTTCGGCGACTACATTACCGGACGCAACGGGTTGAGCGCATGGCTGCAGGAGAGCTTCGCTTCATTTTATCCGAAGCTGTTTTTGAGGTCCATTTATGGTGAAGATTATTATGAATGGTGGCGTCGCACCGAGCAAGAGGCTGCGCTCACTGCGTCTGTCGCAAACCGCTTGCCGATTCTCCACTCCCAGGCAGGCGGCGCACGTGCATACCAGAAGGGCTCAACGGTACTGGATATGATGATGTATGCGTTCGGGGAGGAAAACTTCCGCCACGTGATGCACCATTATCTGCAACAGCATGCGTACGGTAATGTCTCGACAAACGATTTGTATCAGGCGTTTCAGGATGCTATCGGGCTGAGCCCGGATTGGTTTTTTGAAGAATGGATTTACAGAGGCGGCGAGCCGCAGTACGCGGTGGAGTATAAGGACGTAACGACATCAACTCCCCGACAAACCGAAATTACCGTCCGGCAAATTCACGCGATGGATGAGTTCGTCAAGTTGTTCAAGATGCCGGTTGTGTTCGAGGTTCATTATGCTGACGGTTCGTTCGACAGTCTGCGCACGATGGTTGATCGGGAATCTGTGATGGTTACTATCCCCAATCTAAAAGCCAAACAAATTGCCTTCGTGTTGTTCGATCCCGGCGGTAATATCCTGAAGACTGTAACATTTGAAAAATCATTCGATGAACTGCAGGAGCAGGCGTTTCATGCGCCGCACATGATCGACCGGTACGACGCTGTTACGGCAATGAGTCCCATTGATGTAAACAAAAAACGAAGCGTCCTCGCGGGAGTCTTTCATCGCGAAACATTTCACTACGTGAAGGATGCAGTCGTTGCTCAACTGGTGAATGACTCGTCGGATGCGAGCAGATCCCTCGTGCGGGAAGCGCTACACGATCCTGCTGTTGAGGTCAGAAAGACAGTGATTGACAGTATCAGAAGTATTCCGCCTTCCATGCGGACAAATTTCGAGACGCTGCTGGCAGATTCCTCGTACGACATCATCCTTGCGGCGCTGACGAAACTTTCCGCTCAGTTCCCGGAACAACTCCCCCGTTATCTTGCAGCAACAAAAGGCGTGGAAGGAATGGATCGGAAGGTGAAAGTGAAATGGTTCGAACTCAACGCCGCATCCGGGAACAAATCTTCTCTTGATTCTCTCGTTGCATACTCAAGCTCGTCCTATGAATTCAGATCACGCATAAATGCATTCGAAGCCTTGAAGCGATTGAATTATCTGGACGACCATCTCATCGGCAACCTCTTCGATGCGATGACGCATTGGAACAACCGGCTGAAAAATCCTGCAACCGCCGTCGCGAACAGTTTCTATGAGAACCCGGAATACCGGAATCGTTTTCGTTCATACTTCGAATCCCATGCGTGGGCTACGTTTCAAAAACCGGTGCTGGAAAACTTTGTGCACAAGTAACCCTCCCCCATGGCCGATTCATTTCTTGAAACGCTTTTCACTTCTCTTCACCTTCGATTGCGGCGACGGACTTTCCTGAAATCCGGCGCGACAGGACTCGCACAAACCTTTTTGCTCACGCGACTACCGGCACTCGTACGGGAGCCCGATCCTGAACTTCAGGACGGGAATGTTCTGGTGGGAATCAGGAAGGGAGATTCGAAAGGTTGTTTTGACATTCACTTCCGAAAAAAACCGGCCATTCAGAATGCATGTGCTGTAGTTGAGACCGAATCAGGCACGTTCTCAACGCGAGACGAACGATTTACCCTTTCGGAC
>JBKJJX010000136.1:0-5563 GCA_046597825.1 Bacteroidota bacterium
CGATCTAATGCTCAAGTAAAAGGGGACTTGCGGGTAGGGTTTTTCACAAACGGATCATACGCGTCGCTTGGCGGCGGACTCGTTGCCCGTATCGCCCCAAACCTGTACCTCAATCCAATGATTGAGTATATATTTATCAGCGGAGCCACAAGTTTGTTTATGAGTGGCGATGGCCACTATGATTTTCATGCAGGCGACAATGCGGACGTTTGGATTGGCGGTGGGTTGGGTGTCATGTACGTGAAGGTGAACAACTTTTCCGACACCAACATTGGGCTTAATTTGTTAACAGGCGTTGCGTTTGCAACGCATGCCTCGGTGTATCCCTATTTCCAATTGAAGGGATTTCTCTCGAGCAACACGAACGCCCAACTCGCAATCGGATTGCGGTTTTAACATATCCGGTGAAGTATTTAGTGGATGAAGAAGCTCGTTCTCTTGAAATAGAAACGTTCCTCATGCAACATCAGGGAGACCCGGATTCGAATCATGAGTCCGGGTTTTTTTTGTGTTTCGGGGGGCGCCCACGGTCTGCTTTCGACTGAAAGCCGGATGCTCTGACCTTCCTTGAAGATAAGTAATGTTTTCCGTACCATATTTCAACGAAACATTGAGAACCCTGAAAAATCTTACCATTATGCGGGGATTAAGGGCACGTGGCGAAATTGGCAGACGCGCTAGACTTAGGATCTAGTGGGGTGACCCTTGGGGGTTCAAGTCCCTCCGTGCCCACCAGGAAATTATTCATTACAAGAAGGATTTAAGTGGAAGTTACGATTAACAACATTTCCGATGTGCAGCACGAAGCTGACTTTACGTTGACTGATGCAGACCTCCAGCCTCATTTTGAACAGGCATACAAGAAGTACGCTCCCAAAGTAGAGATCAAAGGATTCCGCAAAGGCAAAGTGCCGATGCCGATGATCAAGAAAATGTATGGCGAAGCGATTGAGCAGGATGCCCTCGATGATATCGCAAACGAATCGTTTCGCTCGATCATTCAGGAAAGGAATATTGAGCCCATCGGCAAACCGTCGATGGTCGAAATGGATTTCAAGCGGGGTGATCATTTCAAATTCAAAATCCATTATGAAGTAAAGCCTTCCATCGAACTAAAACAATACAAAGGCCTGACCGTCGAGAAGCCTGTTCATTCTGTGGACGAAAAAGAAGTGACGGCGGAAGTCGACCGGTTGCGGCATGCGAACGCAAATTTGCTCGCCGTAACGCTTGTGAGCGGAACCGATGATCACGTTATTACTGCCGATGTTCAGGAGTTAGCTGAAGACGGAATGCCGCTTGTGGGGAAGAAGACAAAGGATGCTCATTTTTATCTTTCGGATGAAACCCTTGCAAAGGAAATCAAAGATGTCCTTGCGAAGGCTGAAGTGGGTGGAGAGTACAAAGTCCGCTTCGAAGAACAGCATGCCGATCATGCTCATGCCCACCACGTAGCCATTTCGGTGAAGAAGATCGAGCTTGTGGAATTGCCCGAGTTCAACGATGAGTTTGTCAAGAAGATTACAAAGGATAAAGTCGGATCGAAAGACGAGTTCATTGAAAACCTTCGCAAAGATCTTGCTGCGTACTGGACTCAGCAGTCCGAACGACATCTGCAGGATAAAATTGTTGATGAGATTGTAAAAGCACATGTCGTTGAGGTGCCTGACTCGCTCGTAAACCTGTACCTCGATTCGTTTGTGGAGGATGTGAAGAATCGCTCCCGCGAGAAAGCGTTGCCGAAAGGATTCGACGAGGCGAAGTTCCGTAACGAGAACAAGGAATACGCTGTCTATCAGGCGAAGTGGGCGTTGCTGCGTGAGCGGATCGTTGAAGCAGAGAAGCTGACTGTGTCCGACGAAGAGGTCGACGAGCTGGCAGCATCTGAAGCGGCGAGCATCGGTATCGAGAAAGAACAATTGCTTCGCTATTACAAAAATTCAAACGCCGCCACCGAGCGATTGCTCTCGAAGAAGCTCATGAAGTTTCTGATAGACAACGCAGCGATCACGGAAAAGAATATTGACGAACCAGCGCAAGCGTAATGCGCAACTCTAATGAGGAAGGAAAAAGAATGAGCTCCAAAATTTATAATCAGCTTGTGCCGATGGTGGTTGAACAGACAGGCCGCGGCGAACGTGCCTATGATATTTTCTCGCGCCTCCTAAAGGAACGCATCGTCTTCATCGGTACGCCGATTGATGATACGGTCGCAAGTCTGTCGATTGCCCAGCTATTATTCCTTGAATCTGAAGACCCCGATAAAGACATCAATCTCTATATCAACAGTCCGGGCGGGAGCGTTTCAGCCGGACTCGCAATCTACGATACGATGCAGTACATTCGTCCCGACGTTGCCACCATCTGCATCGGCATGGCGGCAAGCATGGGCGCTGTGTTGCTTGCGGGTGGAGCAAAAGGGAAGCGTGCCTCTCTGCCGAATTCCCGCATCATGATTCACCAGCCGTGGGGTGGCGTCCAGGGCACCGCATCGGATATCAGCATTCAAGCCGAAGAAATTCTGAAAACAAAAAAACGCCTCAACGAAATTCTCGCACACCATACCGGCCAGCCGCTCGCAACAATTGAAAAGGACACCGACCGCGACCGTTACCACGCAGCCGAAGAAGCAAAGGCATACGGACTGATCGACACTGTTTACTTTAAAAAAGAGAGAGATAAAAAGTGAACCAGCGGACCAGAACCAACGAAAAAATCCACTGCTCATTCTGCGGGAGAAGTCCCGAAGAAGTGCAGAGCATTATCGCCGGACCAGATGTTTACATTTGCGACATCTGCGTTTCCAGTTCGGTCGATATCATCCGGAATAACATTGCGGCGTTTACTGCGCGCAAGGGCGCCAAGGCGGGGCTTACACCCATCCAGATCAAGAAGGCTCTTGATGAATATGTGATCGGCCAGGATCAAGCAAAGAAGGCGCTTGCCGTTGCTGTGTACAACCACTACAAACGGATCGATGAGAAAGAACGTCTGTTCGATATCGAAGATGTTGAGATAGAAAAAACCAACATCATGCTGATCGGTCCGACCGGAACCGGAAAGACGTTGCTTGCACGAACGCTTGCCAAGATTCTCGATCTCCCCTTTGCCATTGCCGATGCGACAACTCTGACCGAAGCCGGATATGTCGGCGACGATGTCGAAACAATTCTTGTTCACCTTCTGCAGAATGCGGAGTTCAATGTCGAAAAAGCCGAGCGCGGCATCATCTATATCGACGAGATCGACAAGATTGCCCGGAAGAGCGACAGCGCTTCGATTACCCGTGACGTTTCAGGGGAAGGTGTGCAACAAGGGCTTCTGAAAATTCTTGAAGGAACTGTTGCAGGCGTTCCTCCGAAAGGCGGGCGCAAACATCCCGAGCAAAGCCTCATCAACATCAATACAAAGAATATTTTATTTATTTGCGGTGGAGCGTTTGAGGGGCTCGACAAGATCGTCGCCCGCCGTATCAACAAAAACTCAATTGGATTCGGGGCAGAGATTAAAGGGAAGAACGATGTTGAGGGCGATGACCTGATGCAGTTCGTTCAGCCGGAAGACCTGATGAAGTTCGGCTTGATTCCGGAGTTCATCGGCCGCCTGCCGATGATAGCGTCACTTCATTCGCTGAGCGAGGATGCGCTGAAGAATATCCTCACCGAACCGAAGAATGCAATTCTGAAGCAGTACAAGAAGTTGTTCAGAATGGAAGGCGTGGACTTGCATTTTGAGGATCCCGCCATCAAATCAATCGTGCTGCAAGCGATGGAACGCGGCACCGGTGCAAGGGCTCTCCGCTCAATCATCGAGGAAGTCATGCTCGACATTATGTACAGTCTTCCCGACCGCGAGCACGTTGCAACCTGCACAATCACGAAGGATGTCATCCAGAAGAAAAAAGATCCGTTGTATACGTTCGAAGAACGAAAGCAGTCTGCCTGAAAATATCCCGGTCTTCAAAACGACAAAAGCCCTTAGAAGGGCTTTTGTCGTTTTCGGAACAGCTTGTTCTTTAGAATATATCTCTTGCGCTTTCCTGTTTCGTAAGCTTCACATCCTGCAGCTGCGGAGCTTTCAATCGTATTTCCAAGCGGTAATTGCGATACGGCCCGCTCGGCACCCAGTTGAAATTCATCTCCCAACAATGAAGGTCACGATACAGGCTGATCTGCGGGGCCGCGACGGCGGCGTTGATAAGATCATAATTCGTGCTTGCGGTGATTTTCCAATTCTCCGTGAGACTGAAGCTGACGGATGCTGAAATATTGGATTGCCTGAACTTCAGGCGCGGGTCTTGTTGAGACTGCGAGAAATTGTATGCGAGGTCCAGCTTCCACGGTATGCTGAAGTCCGGAAGCGGCTCATCATACAATTGCCGCGATGAAGTTTGTTGCCGGAGTGAATCGGCTCCAGAGCGGACAGGCCCCGATGTTGTTTTCTTTTTCTCTCCGCTCAGAGAAGTCGACAAACTGATGTTGAAGTTTGTGAGCTGCGCAAGTTGCCCGGTTTCATTGATCAGGAATTTATTCACGCGTCTGCCGAATTGAGGCTGGCGCGGGTCTGGTTCGAATTTGTAGAGATTGAAACTACTGCTGCCGCTGATGTTCAACAATGTGCCGATATTTGTCCGGTAGCCGAGACCAATTTCATCGAACTTCAGACTGTCGCGGGCAAAATTATATCCGGTCGAGACATCAAAGTTTAACAACTGGAATTTATTGTCCTGGCCTGATGTATCGGTTGTTCCTGTCTTCATTTCGATTACGTTGCCGATGCGAAGGCTGAGTGCCTGACGTTCCTCCGACGGCGCCCCGCCGAATACTTCGCGGTCGTAGAAGCCGTATTTCTGCGGTTGCCCGAACTGATCGATATATGTACCAAAATACCCATGCGACGGTTTTGAGAAATCCGGCTGATACGTATAGCTCAAGGTCGGCGTCACCTGATGGCGGATGCCTTTTATTCCGAAAATATTAGGCTGCAGCATTCCGAAAAATTTTGTCCCGACAGATACGCCCATATCATAATACCGGACTGCTTTGAAAGCTTTCACATCTTCATCCACATACGAATACACGGTGTCGCGGGCCGTATCGGGCCCCGAGACTGTTTGGACTAATCGTCGCCGGATGCTTTTATCATACCATTTCTCTGTGTAGTTGAAGAATGGTGAGACGGTGAAGTATCCGACTTTCGGAGACGCGTTGATGGCAATATTATGCTGGACACCGCGGCGTTCGTCCACATGTGAGGGATGCAATGAATCCGCCTTATACTGGTTGCGTGTGTTCAAAAGTTGGCCGCTGTATGTGTAACCGATAAGTTCATACCATGCCTGTGAACCCGATGTTTCGCCGGAAGATTTTCCAAAACGGAACGGAAAGCTCTGGGCGCGGTTGAAGGAGAGGCTCGGCAGTACGTCTTCTATCTCAAGTCCCCCGGGAAGAGGGCGCAAATCCTGCGTTCTGCGGACGTTGAGGGTCATGCTGTTGGGAGTCCCTTCCCATGATTTTGTGAGCGTGGCGTTTGAATAAATTTTCTGACGCAAAAGGTCGCTCAG
>JBKJJX010000145.1:0-12409 GCA_046597825.1 Bacteroidota bacterium
TTCGCAGTTCGCCAAAGAATTAGAGTCGCATAAATTCCTGCAACCAGAAATGCCATCTGTTGGTGTGTTTGGAAATGCTCCATCGCTGACGCGCCGATAGATACAGTCTTCTCTGCAATAAGACCACTCGCAACCGCGGCAGCGGCTCCTAATACACCAAAGACCATTGTCCACCAGCCGACCCGGACAATATTCGGCCTTCCGGATACAACTCCTACCAGATCAAAGAAGAAACTGAACGTAAGCAAAGCAATAGGCACATGGACTAAGAGTGGATGTATGTTGGGCATAAGCTGAGAGAGGATATGAAGTTTAGAGGGTCAGTACAAAGGGATCGGTAATTCCAATCATATTTACAGAATAGAATGGCTCACCATATTTGCGTCCGATTCTGTCTCCAAAATATTCAAAACGGGTGCGAAGCATCTCCATGAAATCGGGACTGCTCAGAAATGTATCCCGCTCCTTACTTTTCGGATCATAAAACTGTGACTTGAACGCGCGAACTGCGTCCATCCGCGTTTCGTATTCATCGGATATGTCCACGATAAAGGAGGGAATGAACTCATAAGATTGCATGAAATGAAAATAACTTCTTGGGCGATAGGGCTCTTGCAGAACTCCATTTTCTCTTGTTTCAATCTTCTCTAACCCCGAGTAGAACCAGGCTTGCCGGCAGAGCTGATGAGCATGCTCATGGTCCGGATGGCGTTCCAGCCAATGAGGAATCAACAATAACTCAGGGCGGTATCGACGAATTATGTGAATGAGTTGTAGCTTGGTCGTTTCATTTGATTCTATGTTTCCATCCTGCAGACAGAGGTTTTCGCGATGAGGCACTCCGAGAATTCGTGTAGCAGCTTTCGCTTCTTCTTCACGAATCTCCTTAGTCCCCCTCGTTCCCAGCTCGCCCCGGGTCAAATCGAGAATACCGACTTTACGGCCCAGCTTTACTAATTTGATTATTGTGCCGCCACAGGCGAGTTCTATATCGTCAGGGTGAGCTCCGATAGCAAGAACATCAAGTTTCATTTCGGGGATTCCTTTTTTCAAAAAAAATATAAGTATTACGCCCATTGAAGGCAAAGAATTCTCTTAGTTGGATATGAGAGATGATTTCAAGATATTTAGTTATGGATTCTCAACTTTCACTCCTATCAGACAACTCAGAAGAGCAACAGCGTCAGGTTTTCTCCGTCTCTCAGATTACGAAGCAGCTGAAACAGACGATAGAGTCTCGCTTCTCGTCTGTGAGCATTGTAGGCGAAATTTCTAATTTCAAATTTCATACCTCCGGCCATATGTACTTTTCCCTCAAAGACGCCGGCGCAACGATTTCAGCGGTTATCTGGAGAAGCAAAGCCCAATTCCTTAAGTTTACCCCCGAAGACGGAATGAAAGTGGTGGTAAGCGGTCGAATCACTCTTTATGAGACGAGAGGTAACTATCAAATTGATATATGGAGCCTGCGGCCGGTAGGATCAGGCGAGCTTCAAATCGCCTTTGAACAGCTCAAACGAAGACTCGCAGCCGAAGGTCTTTTTGATGAAACCTACAAGAAACCACTACCAAAATTTCCTCAGTGTGTTGGAATTGTGACTTCGGAAACGGGTGCTGCTCTTCAGGATATGTTGCATATTCTGCGTCGCAGGTTTCCCGGTCTGGAGGTGATTCTCGCAGCGGTTCCGGTGCAAGGTGCTGGAGCGGGGCGAGAGATTGCCCGCGCGATAGCCGACTTCAATTCCTACGGCGGCATCGATGTCATGATCATTGGAAGGGGAGGCGGCTCTCTTGAGGATTTGTGGTCATTCAATGAAGAAGTCGTCGCCCGCGCCATTTTCAAATCTTCCATCCCGGTCATCAGTGCCGTTGGTCATGAGATTGATTTCACGATCGCCGACTTCGTTGCCGATTTACGTGCGCCTACTCCTTCAGCCGCTGCAGAACTCGTGGTTGCCGACCGTTTTGCACTTCTTGAAACTATTCGGAATAATTGGTATCATATTGAAGAAAACGTAACATCTGTGTTGAATTACCACAAAGAGCGCATCCGAAACCTTCTTAAAACTCACGCTTTCAATACACCGGTTGAATTATTGCGACAGTACAGGAGGCGGGTAGATGAGTTGGAACGAAACGTTACCTCCACAATGACGCACCGGCTCTCCATGCTACAAGCTCATGCCGAATCCCTTCGTCACCAACTTATTGCTTTGGATCCGGGCGCGGTGTTGCGCAGAGGATATACGATTGTGAAAAAGAATGGAAAAGTTGTGGGTTCCAGAAAGTTGTTGGAGTCCAAGGATAACGTGGAAATTACATTTCACGATGGTACCATTTCATCCCGGATTTCCTGATGGCGACATCTAAAAAGGAAACCAAACAAACGTTTGAGCAATCTATTCGCCGGCTGGAGCAGATTGTCGAAGATCTTGAACAGGGCGATACACCCCTTGATGATGCACTGAAAATGTACGAAGAGGGTATTGCGCTTTCAAAAGCCTGCGTCGAAAAGCTCACGCAGTCTGAATTTCGCCTGAAAAAGCTGTCGAAAGACATTCAAGGAAGTTTTCATCTCATCGAAGATGAGACAGCCGAATCGGAAGAGTAACTGAATTAAGAATTCCTGAGAAGCAGATGAGCGACCATTCATATCCCACACTTGACCGCGTTGATGTTCCCGCGGATTTCCGGGATTTTTCCTTACCTGAACTGAAGGCCCTTTCCGATGATGTCCGTCGGTATTTGATTGATGTTATCTCGAAAACAGGCGGCCATCTGGGAGCCGGACTTGGTTCAGTTGAACTTACTGTCGCGTTGCATCATTGCTTCAATACTCCGCATGATAAGCTTGTGTGGGACGTGGGACATCAGGCATATCCTCATAAAATTGTTACCGGCAGAAAGAACCGCCTTGGCACGATCCGTCAGTATAAGGGCCTCAGTGGATTTTTGAAGCGAACTGAAAGTGAATACGATACATTTGGCGCAGGCCACGCGAGCACGGCGATCTCTGCGGCGCTTGGAATGGTTGCAGCACGCGATTTCAATCACCAGGATTACAAGGTTGTTGCGATCGTTGGCGATGGCTCAATGACGGGTGGAATGGTCTACGAAGGAATGAATAACGCCGGCATTCTGAAAAAGAATTTCATTGTTGTTCTGAATGATAATAACATGTCGATCGCACCTAACGTCTGGGCGATTTCTAATTACTTCACGCAGCTTATTTCTAATCCATCGTACAACAGATTCAAATCAAATGTGTACGAGTTGACAACGAAGCTCGACACGTGGGGCGATCGGATTCGGCGCGTGGCCGGACGCCTGGAAGAAGGCGTGAAGGTTGTTATCACGCCGGGTATGCTCTTCGAAGCGTTGGGATTCCGTTACTTTGGTCCCGTCAACGGGCATAATGTTGCGCAGCTCGTAAACATTTTTAACGATGTGAAGAATTATCCTGGTCCGATTCTCGTTCACGTGACGACGCAAAAGGGAAAAGGATACAAGCCTGCCGAAGCCGACGTGCAGCGGCTCCATGGCGTAACACCGTTCGATAAAGTTACCGGACTTTCGCCCAAAAAAGCCGATGGTCCGCCTGCATATACAAAAGTATTTGGCAAAGCCGTCGTTCAATTGGCAAAACAAAATCCGCACATCGTTGGGATTACTGCCGCGATGCCGGACGGCACAGGGCTTGACCAACTTCAAAGTGAAATGCCTGAGCGATTTTATGATGTGGGAATTGCTGAACAACACGGCGTTACGTTTGCCGCCGGACTCGCTACTCAGGGATGCGTTCCAATTGTGGCAATTTATTCCACATTCTTGCAGCGCGCATTCGATCAGATCATTCATGACATCGCAATTCAACATCTGCCTGTAATCTTCGCGTTGGATCGCGGCGGCCTGGTTGGTGCTGATGGTCCGACTCATCATGGAGTTTTCGATCTTTCCTATCTGCGCCTGATTCCCGATATGGTTCTGATGGCGCCCAAGGACGAGAGTGAACTGCGGGATATGTTGTACACAGCTACGCTTCATAAAAAGGGACCCATTGCACTACGTTATCCTCGTGGTAACGGAGTTGGTGTAACGTTGAAAGAAACGTTCGATGCGATTCCAATCGGAAAAGGCGAGATTGTGCGCACTGGACAGCATGTTGCAATTCTCGCGATAGGACTTATGGTGCAGAATTCGCTCAAGGCTGCAAAACTTCTCGAAGCACAAGGTATTTCGGCAGAAGTTGTAAATATGAGATTTGTAAAACCGGTTGACGGTTCGTTGATTGAAGACATCGCCCGAAGGTTTGATCACATCGTAACTGTCGAAGACAATTCGATCGTTGGAGGATTTGGCAGTGCTGTGGTCGAATGTCTTGCTGAAAAGTCTATTACCAATGTACGACTACTGCGGCATGGCATTCCCGATCACTTTATTGATCACGGGACCCCGGATGAACTTCATCGTGATACGAAATTGGATGGACAAGGCATCGCTGAGGTGGTCACTGAATTTCTGCAAGCCAAATCATCTCTCCGCCACAAGCCTCTTGGCGCAATTGCAAATTAGTTTGATAAACAGAAGGCGGACAACAGTCACCAGTTCATTCGGGACTTTGTCCGTTTTATTTTGAGGGGCATGAGGAAGCAGATTCATACTGCAAGCGACAAGCGATTCATGCAAGAATGTCTTCGGCTTGCCAAAAAAGGGGCGGGTTTAGTCAGTCCCAATCCTCATGTCGGCGCAGTGCTGGTTCGGAACAATAAAATTGTCTCGAGAGGATATCATCGTTACTTTGGCGCGCCGCACGCTGAAGTCGAATGTCTTCGACGATATAAAGGAGAAATGTCCGGCACGACAATGTATACAAATCTCGAGCCCTGCACGCACTACGGCAAAACTCCGCCATGCGCTGACTTGATAATCCAGCGAGGAATTGAAAAAGTTGTTGTGGGAATGAGGGATCCGAACCCCCTTGTAGCAGGGAAGGGAATTACCCGATTGAGAAGAGCCGGTGTAGAGGTTGTTGTGGGAGTCTTGCAGGATCAAGCGGCGGCCGTGAATAAATCCTTCATCAAACATATCAGAACAAAAATCCCCTACGTTCACGTAAAGATTGCTCAGACAGCAGACGGATTCATTGGAGAAGGTACGGGACCGCTTCGCTACATCACATCTCTTCAATCAAGAAAAATGGTGCATAGATGGCGCGCTGAATATGATGCAGTGCTGGTTGGTGCCGGAACGATGCGTGCTGATAATCCTGAACTCAACGTTCGGCTGGCAAACGGGAATAATCCCGCAGTAGTTATTCTGGACGGTCAATTCCGAATTACGGGGAAGGAAAAAGTATTTGCATCAGCCAGGCAGAGAAGAGTTTTCCTGTGCACAAAACATTTGAGACGACCCTACTATCAAAAAAAAAGAATTCTCCTGCTGGAACATGGCGTGCACATTCTTGAATTTCCGATGAAGAACGGAAGAATCGATTTGAAGGCGGTTCTCAACAAACTCTATCTTCATAATATCGGATCTGTACTCGTGGAAGGCGGGCAGGATGTATTCATGCAATTCATTACTAAAAACCTCGTTGACGAACTTAGCATCTTCACGGCTCCACGACGTTTCGGATCCGGCGTGCGGGCTTTTACGGACGAGCGAATGTTGGATTCAATTATTGAACGGGGCAATTTTATTTCCTCCCGCGTCGGCACCGATATTCTAATGACAGGAAGGATTCACTGATGTTCACCGGCCTGGTTCAGGAAATTGGAACGATCCATAAAATTCAGAAATCGGGTGGAGGGATGAAGCTGACCGTTCTCGCCCCCGATTCGACATCTAATCTTTCCGTTAACGATAGTGTTGCGATAAACGGCTGCTGTCTTACCGTGGTATCCAAATCGAAGTCTGAGTTCACCGTCGAAGCCGTGGAGGAAACTCTAACAAAAACCAACCTCAGCACTCTTTCGAGCGGCTCTAGCGTTAACCTGGAACTTGCAATGCAACTCAACGACCGGCTTGGCGGCCATCTTGTGCTTGGACATGTTGATGCAACAGGAGAAATTATTTCTACCAAACAAATGGATAGCAGCTGGCTTTATAGTGTACGTATTCCCGCTGACTTTCTTCATTATGTAATTCCCGTCGGGTCTATTGCCATTGATGGCGTTAGCCTGACTGTAGCGAGAATTCAAAACGATCAGATTATGGTCTCCATCATTCCTCATACGTTCGAGCACACAACCTTCAAGTTCTTGCGGACGGGTTCGCGGGTAAATCTGGAGTTCGATATCATTGGCAAGTACATCGAACGTTTGAGTCAGAAGAAGTCTGACATCACGCCGGAAAAGCTTGTTGAATGGGGATACGGCAAGGGCGTTTAATTCCTTGATTCAAATTGCGTAAATGCGTATTTTACTGCATAAAAGTTTTGTCAACTTTGTGAGGTAAACACATGTTCGGTTTTCTTATTGCCCTGGAGATTGTCATCAGCATCCTCCTGATTGTAACTATCCTTATGCAATCCAGTAAGGGGGGAGGACTTGCAGGAACGTTCGGCGGCGGGAATATGGGAATGATGTTCGGCGTGCGGCGTACTGCGGACTTCCTAACCAACGCCACGTGGAGTCTCGCGACTGGCTTCGTCGGTCTCGCACTTGTCATCAACATTTTTTTCCTTCCACGCATTGGTTCAACTGAAGGCGAAAGTGTTTTGCAAAAGAGCGCCCCGACGCAGAGTTCCGCACCGGCTGCGTTACCGCCCACATCAACACCGCCGGCTCAGAAGAAGTAACATTTCG
The DNA here is from genome assembly GCA_046597825.1 of Bacteroidota bacterium. Classification (GTDB taxonomy): domain Bacteria; phylum Bacteroidota; class Ignavibacteria; order UBA10030; family UBA6906; genus CAADGV01. The sequence goes on from JBKJJX010000145.1 coordinate 6,807, forward strand.
ATTGTTCATCTTCGTAATATGACTGCACCCATGGCTCAATTGGTAGAGCAACTGACTCTTAATCAGTGGGTTCCAGGTTCGAGTCCTGGTGGGTGCACAGAACTTCCGTATGTGCCAAGGAGTCTTACCCTTGGCATTTTTGTTTTCTGGAATTGAAATCTCTATGACATATCCAATTGAATTGACGACATCAGTAGAGGGCCAACTTGCTGCGGCAACGGAGCAGGTTGCCCTTGTTGACCGCTCCGCAGTTGGAAGGATCGAAGTCACCGGTAAGGATGCTGTCGATTTATTACACCGGCTTTCAACCCAGAATCTTTTACAAAAATCAGAAGGGGATATCGTCGGGACTGTCTTTACAACGGATAAGGGGAGAATTATTGATTATGTGCATGTCCTTTTCAAGAATGAATCGCTTCTGCTACTTGTATCTCCGACGAATGAGCAAGCCTTCTCAGATTGGATTGACAAGTTTACGATTATGGAGGACATCGGTCTTAAAGTTGTAACATCTACAACCGGCATGTTGAGCTTGATCGGTCCTACTGCAAATACATTTGCGGAACACGCCTTCGGCGTACCGATGCACTTGAACAAATTCGTTGAGATCCGAACGGACGCTGCTGAGCTTACTGTCTTGTACCGTGAAGAATTCCAAACACAATTCGTTGATGTGATTTTTCCCGCGGAGGCTCATGAACGTGTTAAAGCAATGCTCATGGCGTCCGAAGTGCAGGAGATGAGCGCACAGGCTTTTGAAATATTTCGTATATCGAGGGGGATTCCCGCTTACGGTCGTGAACTTTCTCCCGCGTTTAATCCATATGAAGTCAATCTCGCTCACGCAATCAGCTTCACAAAAGGCTGTTACTTGGGACAGGAGGTAATTGCCCGGCTCGACACATATCAGAAAATTCAGAACGAATTATATGGAGTCGTATTCGAAACTGAGGACGTACCCACGGAGGGTTCGACAGTGTCCGTTAGAGATGCAGAAGCAGGAGTTCTGACCAGTGTTAGCCCGGAATTGTTGAGGAATAAACGCACTGCTCTTGCTGTTATGAAGAAGAAGGTTACTAAGGCCGATGACTTTATTAGTGTTCCCTCCGGGGGAACTACGATCAAAGGTGTTGTTCGAAGAATTCCCTTTGATGATTGAGTGAACGATCGATTAATAATAAGAGAGGTTGAATGAAGCTTGCTTACACGTCGTCAGATGTAGAACGCTGGAGGGACAGAACACACCGTCGGATTACCAGGCTGGGAATCAATAATGAACGCCAGGCCCTTACATTTATTAACGACGTTGGGTTTTGCCTGGCTTCGAAGTCTGAAACTCTGGAATTACCAAATTTATGGGATGCCGTGGCGAGCGGCGAAGGCCTGGGCGTTGAGAAAAAGGATTCTCCGCAAGCATATTCGTTTCGGAACGGCGGCCAAATTCAAAATGTACTTCCCAATCACAACAGCGTATATTTCGGAAAACTATTTAAGAGGCGGCCGAGCATCGTGTCGCGGGAATATTTTTGTTATTTCTTTGCGTTATCCGAACGAACAGGTGCCCGTGATGAATACAAGACAGAATCAGCACAGTGTAAACTTTCTCCCGTTGCGAAGGCTATTATGGATCTTCTGATGAAGAATCTTCCGATGACGTCAAAGGAACTCAGGCTTGCTCTCGGCGGGAAATCAAGATCCGTTGCCCAGGGATTTGAGAAGGGATTAGATGAGCTGCAACGAAAAATGTTCATCACGCGGCTCGTCGGAAGCGACAACCAATATGCGTCGGCTTGGGCGCCAGTTACAAAATGTTTTCCTGCCGAGGTACGGAAGGCACGCAAGATATCGGTGGACGTTGCCAGGTACAAACTTCTTGAAAAATATTTCCATATTCAGCTTATCAGCTCAATTGAGAATATTCATAAAGTTTTTGGTTGGACGAAGGGAGATATTTTCCACGTTTTGGGTCAGCTGATTCACGCCGGAATCGTTACCACAACGGTTGAACTGGATGGTAAAAAGGGAAGGCACTATTGTTTAATTCATTGATTCTGCTGTTCACTTCAGCGGGAAGGAAAATGACTCTGAAGAAAAAAAATCTACCCAAACCTCCTAAGGCCTACAGTAATCCTGAATTCTTGAACAGCTCTGACGCACGGCTTCTCCGGATTATGTCTGAGTTCGTGGAACCTCAAGCACGCTTTCGACATCAGCAAGTGCGAGACACAATCGTTTTCTTTGGCTCGGCACGCATACTTGAAAGAAGCCTCGCTCGTGACGCACTCAAGAAAGTTGAAAAGCTTGTCGGTAAGACGAAGAAACCAACAAAAAATCTTTTGCTGCAGTATCGCGCTGCACAGACAGCTTACGACATGTCGAAGTACTACACTGAATGTGTTCAACTTTCACGAATGCTGACAGAGTGGTCAAAGACACTTGATACTTCGAACCGTTTCGTAGTTTGTTCCGGTGGTGGTCCGGGAATTATGGAAGCGGCAAACAAGGGCGCGTCGCTCGCGGGCGGCAAATCAATCGGGATGAACATAAGCTTACCCTTCGAACAGTTCTCCAACAGATACATTACTCCGGACTTGAATTTTGAGTTCCATTACTTCTTTATGCGAAAATTCTGGTTCGCGTACCTTGCAAAAGCATTGGTGGTCTTTCCGGGCGGATTTGGGACGTTAGATGAGATGTTAGAAATTCTCACGCTTCTCCAGACGGAGAAGATACGGAAGAAGATGACGGTCGTTATTTATGGATCTGAATACTGGAAGCGCGTACTCAATTTCGATGAAATCCTTAAAATGGGATTGATGTCTGCAAAGGATCTCTCGCTCTTTAAATTCATAGATGATCCCACTGAAGCCTTCGAATACCTGAAAGAGTCGCTATTAAACAATTATCCGGCTCCCAAAGCGGGTTTGCAATTACGCAGATGAATGTGTAGATTTTTTCGCGGGGATGACTTGGATTCGACGGGGAGGGAGATGGTCAGGAACGCGTGCCGTGCTCTCCGAGTTGCACGATAATAAAACGGAAAAACATTAAGTGCTAATTACGATTACGCACTCGCTGCTTAACCCTTAAAAGTTAACTAGCGCGTCTCACAAGGTTCCTCCTGTCGTACCTTGACGAGGCGCCGATTTCAGGCAGGATAGCATCACGCGTTCCTTAAGCGTATGATGTGAAACTCGTCAAAAGCGGGTCTACTTGAGGTTGCTGTTGCAGGGTCCTGTTTGTCGGATTCGCTACGGCGAAGCAAGAAAGACAAACTACGCATGTAGTGTTCGTGATGGTCTTCTCTTCGGACGCGGGTTCGACTCCCGCCATCTCCACACAATAAACGCTCTCATCGGAAATTCGGCGAGAGCGTTTTGTACATTTACCGAATATAATGCAGATGATATGAATACGCCTATTTCGTTCACGAAAATGTCGGGTGCCGGAAACGATTTCGTCGTCATCAATAATTTTCGACAAACGTTAGATGTGGACAAGTCGCGGTTGGCGGTCGCTTTATGCTCCCGAAGGGGCGGTATCGGTGCGGATGGCTTACTACTAATGGAGCCGAGTTCGAAAGCAGACTTCTTCATGCGCTACTATAACGCTGATGGTAGCTATGGAGGAATGTGTGGGAATGGAGGTAGATGCATTGCTCGATTCGCACACCGTAGCGGCACCGCTAGGGCCGCTATGAAGTTCGAAGCCCTAGATTATGTTTATTCTGCCATGGTCAGTGACTCATTAGTGAAGCTTTCGATGAAGAAGCCTAATAGACTAAAAATGAATCTCTTGATAGAATGTACCGATGGTAAATTGCAGGGTGATTTCATAGACACGGGGTCGCCGCACTTCGTGTCGGAATGCGTTGATGTAGAAACTATTGATGTCACAAGAATTGGCAGAGCTATTAGGAATCACCCAGCCTTCTCGCCGGAAGGTTGTAATGCGAATTTCGTCTCGCTTCAAGCGGACGGGACACTTTCAATTCGCACATTTGAACGGGGCGTCGAGGCTGAGACATTGGCTTGTGGAACAGGATCTGTCGCCAGTGCTATTGTATTTGCTGCCCGATATGGGTTGAAATCTCCGGTTACGTTAAATGTTCGGAGCGGTGAGCAGCTGGTCGTTTATTTTGATGCCGACAATAATCAATTCACCAATGTTATCCTCGAGGGTAGTGCACATATTATTTTCTCAGGGACTGTCCTTTATGACTCCATAAATGGCCGTATCTCTGATCTATCGACACTTATACATTCATCCAAATCTTGAAATACAGCTTCATTGTTAATCCAAAGGCTGGGAACGGCCGAATTGAGAAGCTCATTGCAAAGCTGACATCTAAAATTGCAATTCATCAGTTGGATGCAGAGATTCTCGTCTCACAAAAACCCGGCCATGCAATTGAGCTTGCGTCATTATCAAAAGGCGAAATCGTCATTGCAGTCGGTGGGGACGGAACGGTCAATGAGGTCGCGAATGGTATCGTTGGATCGTCAAAGGTCCTCGCTATAATTCCTTCCGGATCCGGTAACGATATGATAAAGTCCCTGGCAATCCCAAATGATTTCAGCGGAGCATTTGACTTTCTTCTGGGCGGCAAAACAATCTCGATGGATTGTGCAACTGTGCAATATGACGATTCGCCTGCGCGATATTTCTTGAATTGCGCAGGTGTTGGATTTGACGCAGCCGTGGCGCAACGGAGTTTGAGCATCACGTATCTGACGGGCACTTTGCGGTATGTCGTTGCAGTAATGCAAACGCTCGGCAAATATAAATCGCCTGCGTATACTATCAGACTCGACTCCAAGACAAGTGTTTCGAAGAACTTGCTGATCGCGATTGGAAACGGTTGTTGTGCCGGGGGTGGGTTCTATCTAACACCTGAAGCACAAGTTGATGACGGTCATCTGGACGTGTGTATGATTGCGGAGCTTTCTATTTCTGAGATTCTTCAGATTATGCCTAAGGTGATGAAAGGAAAGCACACATCGAATGACAAAGTAAAAATTGAGCGCGTTAAAAGTATTTCCATCGATTCAAATGAACCGTTCTATGTCCATGCCGATGGTGAAATTATGGGAAGGGTCAACTCAGTAGTCGTATCGGTTATTGAGAAAGGAATTAGAGTGATATCGGGCTTTTGAAGCCGGATAACGTAGCGGGGAGAATAGCAAATAATATGTATTATGTAAAGTAATATCTATTCTTTCATTACCCTACCAAGACCGTCATAGGCATCGCTCATCTCTCTAATACCAATAGACGATACGTCGTTCACAATCATTCTGGTGCCTCCCACAGTCCCAAGTTTCTTGAATGGAACTTCTCCTGCTTCCGCTATCTGTTCTACTCTGGTGACATGTTCCTCCGCAGTCGAAATGATTATTCTTGATTGATCTTCACCGAAGATCAGAAAATCGGATCTAATATCCTGCTGGTCAAGACTTACAGTGCATCCTATCTGCTTTTCGTGATCCACAATGCAACATTCAGCCAAAGCGACCCCAATACCACCTTCCGAACAGTCGTGCGCGGATTTGAGAAGCTTTTCGTTAGCTGCGTTAAGACAAACTCTCTGTAACCGCTTTTCC
>JBKJJX010000163.1:0-5724 GCA_046597825.1 Bacteroidota bacterium
AGCGATTTGTTTTATGTAGGATGATCGTACTTTGTCCTACGTTCACATCACCCGATCCGCTACCTCATAACTACACTACTCTTCTGTTGGATTTGAAGAAATGGCGACGCAAAGAGATCGTCCACTCCACCAAATCATCTCTCAAGATTACTCATAATCCCTCTTAATCGGCACTCCTGCACCCGTATGTGACGTGCATCGAACACAGTTTATATTGGCACCTCTCTTGCTTTTCCAATACCAGTCAACGCTACGCGACTACATTTATTATTAGAGGGACTGATGCTTCTTAAAATGGATCGCTGTAATACCCGAAACCTAACGCCGCTACTTTTTCCGCTGATATTGGCACTCATGTCTCTTAATTGTTTTCAGGAGCCGTTGGCCCCGGTTACTCCGACGTGGGATGTAAATTTGACCGTTCCGCTCGCGAACAAATTGTATACGCTTGCAGATATCATTGCTAGAGATACGTCTGTCCTTAAAGTCGGAGCAGGAAGTCAGATTTCGGTTTCGAAGCAAGTAAGTATTCCGCCTACATATGTGAGCGACAAGCTTTCGCTTAGCCCGAAGGATACATCGTTGACACTTCAGTTCGGTACGTTTAATGTGAATGCGCCTGACCAACGGACACCCATTAACATCAGTTGGATGCCCCAGGGCCAAACAGTCCCGATTCCTGATACGACAATGATATTCGCAGATATTCGGTCGAAGATTCCGGCATTTGAAAACATTACACTCCGGAGCGGCACTATCACGTTGAACGTGCAGAATAATCTGCCGGTGGCGATGGATATCCAGGGACCAATCCGACTCATGGATCTTCAGGGACACGTCGTGGCAACATTTGTTTTCAATCCATCAACTATTCCGCCGCGAAGCTCACGATCGGCCTCGGACGATCTTGGATCCAAAACATTCGACAGCGATTACAGAATTACCGGCTTGCAGTTTCACACTCCCGGCAGCCAAACGCCGGTGACCATACCCAATGGCGAACTGCTTGTTGCAACAATGTCAACGTCGAATCTGAAAGCCTCACGTGCGACATTTGCAGACATTCCCGCTCAGCGCCTTGCGGACAACGATACGGCACGGCTGCACATCGACGATTCAACACTCGTCAGAGAATTGTATATGAAGAACGGAAGCCTGCGGTTTGCGTTCGTGAGCAATGTTTCACTGGGCATGATTTTCAAATTCCGTTTTCTTGAACTGCAGCGCCGCGTTGGCGGAAGCTATATTCCGTATGAAGACAGTCTTTACCTTGGGCCGAACGGAAGTGGTTCAATGATTTTGGACTTGAGCAATACGCGAATTAAGAGTCAGACTTCGGGGTTACTCACATCGCTTAAAGTTCTGAGTACAGTTGCAATTAACGCCTCGCCTGGCGTGCCTGTCACTGTATCCGAAACGGATAGAATTTCAATTGCAGTTACGAAAAATTCGCCTATTGTGATCGACTCGGCTATAGCTGTTCTCAAGCCTACATGGGTTACGATCGATACAAAGATCGGGTTCAATCTTGGGGCGATAGGGCAGAAATTTACCGGCCAGCTGAATCTCCCTGCGGCCTCGCTCGCCCTCGGATCAATTTCATCTCTCGGCTTCCCTTCGGATTTGTATTTGAAGATTGGAGCCAGAAAGAATGCCGCGGGTGACTCAGTCTATTTAAATATTCCGGCTTCACAGCGTCGCATATTCACGGGACAAGATCAGATCCAATTCGATCCCGTGGAAGTCGGAAGATTTCTCAGCCAGTTAAACGGCAAGTTGCCGGATAGCCTACGTATTGTCGGCCGTGCGCTCGTGAATCCCAATGACGTATACAACCCGACACTTGCCGGCGTTGGATCGATCGGACTCAACAGCGGAATTTCAGGCTCGGTTGATCTGAATGTTCCTTTGAATCTCGGAATCGTAGCAGCAAGTGTCCGCGATACGCTCGCCATCGGCGACACAACAGGCGACGGACATAAGGACTTCACATTAGATAAAGAGAAGACGAAGTATTATAACTCCGGCAAGGTGTATGTTGAAATTGAAAACCGTTTGCCCGTGGGTGTCTCGGTGAATGTTGCGCTCTTGAATCGTGCCTTCCAGAATATTCTGTCGGTTCCACAGTCCGGTGTACCGATTTCCTTTGGTGCGGCCCCCGTGGATGCAGGAGGCAATGTTATTGCAGCGGCGAAAAGCACACGCGTCATTGAATTATCAAGGCAGGAAGTTGAGCAGTACAATCCTGCGGAGTTTGTCTCATATTCTGTCAACATTAATACGCCCGGCAACGGGCCTGCGGTAAAATTTAAAACATCGGATAATGTCCGCGTGAGAGTATGGTCTAGTCTTTCTGTGAGGGTGCAATAATGGAGAAGAAAGTATTGGTGATGATAGCAGCACTCTGTCTTTGCAGCGCAATGGAGGCTGTTGCAGGTGGCGAACGGATAAATGTTCGTGGAATGGGAATGGCGAGAACCTTCGTCGCCTCTTCCAAAGGACTCGACGCGGTCGGTATCAATCCCGCGAATCTGGCGATGAAGGATAACGCATTTACAGTAAGCCTTGCACCATTCGGCGTACATGCCGGTAGCGACTTTCTGACCTACGGCACTTACAATAAGTATTTTACCGGCACGCAAACAACAGCGGGACGAGTTGCAACATACCTCGATGAGAATGCAAAACAGGAACTCCTGAGCGCGTTCAATGGCGGGGTGGGGACACTTTCTGCAGATGTTGCTGCGCGTCTTGTTGGTGTTTCATTGCAGATCGAATCGATTGGTGGTTTTGCATTTACAGTAACGGATCAGCTTGCAGCAACTGCATCAGTGCCAAAAGAATATTTGGAGTTCGCGTTGTACGGCAATCCTCCGGGATCGACGTACAATTTCAACGGAACAAAAGCTGAAGCATCGTGGCTGCGCGAATATGCGCTTTCGTTCGGTGGGACGATCCCGCATTTCGGATTTCTTGATTGGATGTCCGTCGGTGCGTCTGTAAAAATCGTGCAGGGTTTCGGCTACTATAAATTCGGGGAGTTCAATACGTCCCTTGCTACTTCGGAAGACGGAATTCTTACCGGACATGTCAGTTACACTTCTACAATCGCTGGCAAGGACCCGAACACTGGCAGCTTTACACCCGGCATATTCGGAATGCCTGTAGCAGGAAACGGGACGGGGTTCGACTTTGGCATTGCAGGCGGAACGACGAGCGGCATAACGTTCGGGCTCAGCCTTGTCGATATCGGTAAAGTGAATTGGGAAGAGAATATTGAAGAGAGAACTGCGGATACAACGCTGGTTGTCGACGATCCGCGTCAGGTTGAAGACGGGCAAGCGATTGCCAATTCGCTGAAAGGAAAAACAAAATCCGGCGTGCCATTTTCTACATCATTGCCGACGACATTCCGCGCCGGCGTTTCATTTCAGGTTGATAAGATGATTGACTGGATTCCCGGTGAACTGATCTTCGGCGTTGATTTCAATCAGGGACTTGTTGACGCTCCAGGCTCGACGACGAGAGGAAGAATTTCAACAGGTATCGAGTGGAAGTTGCTGAAGTTCCTTCCGATCCGCACCGGCATTTCGTTTGGCGGCACGGACCGGGTGAACTATGCATTTGGTTTTGGTATCAATGCCGGGTTCTTCGATCTTGATCTTGCAACAGAGAATATTGAACTGCTCACGTCGCCGGATAATTTTTCGCACGCATCAATTGCGGTCGGGACTCGATTCAGATTTTAACAAGAGGATGCCTCCTCTTAGTGAGAAGGGCGGTTCGGTCAATAGACCGGGCCGCCCTATTTTTGATTTTGGGTGAGGGTCTCTAGCTCAACACCGGATTAATCTCCGATGCTGCGATTTCTCCGGCAGGCAAACTCCCGAGCCACGCGACGCGGTCGGCTTCCTGATTCTCGTTTTGTGGCGTCGTGACTCTTGCACCGTCCGCAAAATAAATTATTGTCATTACCTCGCGGGTGAGTGTGGGAGAATTATTTCCGGATGCGTTATGGATCGTCCAGCCGCGATGGAATGTTGCATCGCCTGCTTTCATCGAAGAAGGAGAACTTACCTGAAAGCCCTGCGTCTGTACGTAGTCGGAAAAGAATGATTCGGACTTGTCGGAGATGGCGGTATTCTCAACCTGGCCCTCCTTGTGCGAGCCGGAAGCGAATGCAATCATTCCCATATCTGCGTTGATATCCACGAGCGGCATCCATATCGTGACCGACTTGTCTGTATCGAGTGGCCAATAATATTGGTCCTGATGCCATGGCGTACGGCCACCTCCGGGTTCCTTGTAGAGAGCCTGGTCGTGGTAGAGCCGGACATTCTCTACGCCCAGCAGATCGGCTGCAATCCGCGCAAACCTCCGGGCAAAGACGAATTCCTTCACCTGCTCATCGTGCCGCCAGAGATTTGTTGTTTGCAGAAAAGCCTTGCCGTAGGTATCGCGTTCTTCGAGCATTCGCTTTTCAGTATTGTGCATATGGCTTACCAGTCGGATTATCGGTTGGAAAAACCGAACCTCGTCCGTCGAAGCCACAGTGCGAAGAAGGATGTGGCCGTTGTTTTCAAAGTCCGCAATTTGAGCGGGGGAGACGGGGAATGGTTGGGAGAGGTTAGGCATATTAGTTAGCCGATTGTTTTTGTTTCGTACTTTCATCCAATGGAAGGTTTAGATACAAATATCTCTGAAATCCGCTGAACATTTTGCTGATCGTTTCAGGATTGCCAAGATCGGCGACTGCGTCGGCGATGGCGTTGTGGTATTTCAACCGCAGAAGCGGTGTCAGCTTTTCCTGGTCAAGCTCATCCACCCCCACGCTTACGTAATGTGAAAGCACGAAATCAAGGAACGCTTGCTGCTTTGTGTTGAACCGGGAACTGATGACGACCTTGGCCTTGTCCGACCGTTCCTCGCGTGTCAACGGCGGCAGTGCATAAGCCACATGTGCCAACACGTCGAAGAGGTCACTTTTCTCAGCATCAATAATCTTCTGCATCTCGACCAGTTGATCGCGGCCAAACCCTTTCTCGGCGAGCCCATGTAAGAGTTTCTTCCGGGTGTCGGGTGAACTCCAGAGTGCGCGAAGTTCCGCTTCGTCTTTGAAAAACTCGGGCAGCTTCCCAAACAACATTTCCATGAACTGTTGCGCGGACATCGGAGTCCCATCGGGATGCCAAAAGGTTGTCATCATCATGTGCTGGATGGCGCGTTCTTTTCCGTCAGCGAGCTTCACCCGGGCTTTCTTCTTTTTCCTGTCACATTCGCACGGATATTTTCCGCACTCGGGGCATGGACACTCACACGGTCTCTTGCCACATACCTCGCAGACTTTTGGCGACGGGTTATCGCACTCACAAGGTCGCTTGCCACATTTCGGACAAGGCCCTTCTTCTTCCGGTTCGCCGTCCCATTCCGGGTCGCTGAAGTGAAGATGCGCCTTCACGAAATCATAAATTGTGAAATAATCCTTGCCATCAAAGAGCCGCGTGCCGCGGCCTATAATCTGCTTGAACTCAATCATTGAATTAATCGGGCGCATCAGCACGATGTTGCGGATGTTGCGCGCGTCCACCCCGGTCGAAAGTTTCTGCGAAGTGGTCAGGATTGTCGGGATGGTCTTGTCATTGTCCTGGAACGTGCGCAGCCATTGATCACCGATGGCGCCATCCTCGGCCGTCACGCGGACGCAGTAGTTGGGATTGGTGCTGG
>JBKJJX010000120.1:0-13631 GCA_046597825.1 Bacteroidota bacterium
CGAAAGTGTACGGCAAGACAACCATCGACGTTGATGCGCTTGTTGCGGAGTACCAGGCGTTCGACAAACGGATCGATGAGTACATCACCGACACGGCATTGTATCTGACAACCGCAATAAGGGAAGGCAAGAAGATTATTGCCGAGGGCGCGCAGGGAGCGTTACTGGATGTTGATCACGGAACATACCCGTTCGTCACGTCATCCAACCCGACCTCCGGCGGAGCGTGCACGGGATTGGGCATTCCGCCGACAGCCGTCAATTCGATTGTCGGAATTGTGAAAGCATATTGCACGCGGGTTGGTAACGGCCCATTCCCGACTGAACTGCCGGATGCAACAGGCGAGCGACTCCGCGCAATCGGCCATGAGTTCGGCGCTACAACCGGCAGGCCCCGACGTTGCGGCTGGTTCGACGCCGTTGCACTGAAATATTCCGCCGCCATCAACGGCATTCAAAAGAATGCGATTACGAAACTTGACGTGCTTGATGAATTTGATGAGATAAAAATATGCGTCGCGTACCAAGTGAACGGCAAGCGTTTAAAATCATTCCCGACCGATCTCAAAACTCTGCAGAACATAACGCCCGTGTACGAGACGTTCAAAGGCTGGAGAAAGCCAATCACAGCGATCACCAGATATACTGAACTTCCATCGGAAACAAAAACATATCTCGATGCGCTGAGTTCGTTCAGCGGAACCGCGAACTGGATTGTTTCGGTCGGACCCCGGCGCGATCAGACCATTGTCATTGAATAACACTTGAAGGAGATGGATGCCAACACCAACGCGGCTTGATGGAAAATGGGGTGCAGTAGAAGCAGAACTCGGAGGGAACAAAATGCCGCAGTCCCTTATCTCTTCAATCACTCTTACGCTCGACGGCGCATCGTACGCGACCCGCGTTGCGGGTGTTGCCGACAGGGGAACATTATCACTCAACACAGATCTTGTTCCTCACACAATGGACATCACGGGCACGGAAGGCCCCAACAAAAACAAAACCATCCTCTCCATCTACAAACAGAACGGCGACGAGCTTGTGGTCTGCTACAACCTTGCCGGCGATGACTATCCCGAAACATTTGTCAGTCCCACCAACAGCCAGATACTTCTCATTCGTTACAAAAGACGAAAACCATCGTGAAGGGTGCAGCAAATTTTAAAATCTTCCTCCTTGTGGTTGCGATCGCAATCGTCGGGGGAATGTTGTTCTATTCGCAAAACCTGATCGACCGGCTGCTCGATAAAGAACGCGAGGTGGTTGACCTCTACGCCCGCTCTCTTGAATATCTCGCCAGCGACAAATCCAGCAACGCCGATATTAGTTTTGTGTTCAACGAAATCGTCCGTGCCATCGATTTCCCGATGGTCCTTACCGATGCGGACAACAATCCCATCCGCCCGATAAAAACCAGCGTGCGCAACATTGAGATCGACACAACAAAGACTCCGGAGGAGCAGGAGTCTCAACTCAGAACAATTATCAAAGGACTCGACCAGCAGAACCCGCCCATCAAAGTTGCAATCCAGGACACGATCGTCCTCAATTATCTGCACTACGGCGAGTCGGAAATGATCAGCAAGATTCGCCGCTTGCCGATTATTCAGTTCGCGCTTGCGGGAATATTTATTCTGCTCGCGTACGTGGGCTTCAGCTACATTAAGCGAAACGAGCAGAGTAACATCTGGGTGGGGATGTCGAAGGAAACAGCACACCAGCTCGGCACGCCGCTCTCCAGCATGATGGGATGGATTGAACTTGCAAAGGAACATGCGCGGGATAATCCGCAGTTGAGTGAAACTGTCGGCGAGATGGGAAATGATATTGAGCGGTTGAATAAAGTCGCCGCGAGGTTTTCCAAAATCGGATCGAAGCCTGATCTTAAACCGGAGAATCTGACTGAAGTTATTCAGGGCGTGGTTGACTACATCAAGAAACGAATCCCGAAGTCAGGCAAGAATATCGAACTCAAGATAATAACGGGTGGAGATTTCCGGGCGAACATCAACCGCGAGTTGTTTGAGTGGGTGCTCGAAAACCTGATGAAAAATGCACTCGACGCAATGGAGCAGGCTTCCGGCAGTATCACGTTCCGCATTGAACAGTCCGGCAGAACAACAACCATCGACGTGAGCGACACCGGCAAAGGCATCGACCCGAAACATCACAAGGATGTTTTTCGTCCGGGCTACAGCACGAAAAAACGCGGCTGGGGCTTAGGGTTAAGCCTTTCGAAACGCATTATCGAAGAGTATCACAAAGGCAAGTTGTTCGTGAAGCAGAGTTCATCGGGCGGGGGGACGACGTTCAGGATTAAGCTGCAATCATAAATTGTTTTCCCGTTGCTCGATTGCGGTCCTAATCTTTCCGGAATTGTTTTCGAGTGCACGAAGCACTTCCTTCGCCTTCATCCTCCCCATTTCAAACGTTTCTCCGAGTTTCGGCTGAACAAATTCTGTGTCCTGCACAGGCAGTTCTTCATCAGGAGCGATAATCACGGGATGTATAATTTGTTTGTTGCCTTGCTTGAATGAAAACTTGCTTTCTTCTTCGGCGAGAATTTTTTCGAGTCGTACGCGGGCTTTGTCATCGGAAACAGAATCGAGAACACGGGAACGGAGAACACTCCACGTTTCCAAATCGTTGTTCACATCCTTCACACTTTGCATATCCCGGTGGAAGTACAGATTGGGCAGCAACTCCACCGCCGTGCGCACAAGAATCGAAAACAGATTCGGAAATTTTGCGCCGATGCTTTCCTTCGTTTTATTCGGATACGTCGGATAGGTGTTCACAACGAACAGCTCGTTGATGTCGCCGGTTTGCAGTATGGACTTAAGCGGCGTTTTGTTCGAGATGCCGCCATCGGCGTACAGCTGCGGCATATTCTGCAGATCTTCGGAAAGTTCAGGATCCATCACGATCGTCTCAACCGGCGGGTACGCAACCGTCGTGATCGTGGATGCCATCAAATATTCTTTTGCCTTCTGAATGTCGGGCTCGGTCGTCAGGCATTGCAGGTATGCTGCGCCGGTGTGGAGCGAAGTAAGCGAAACAAAAAAATCATCCACCGTCCGCCGCGAACGGATCGCGGAAAGGTCGAGGTAGTTATCAACGTACTTGTCATACAGCGGCGTGTTATCAAAAATAGAATCGATGCCGGAAACCGTCGGCCACTTCTCGATGCGATGCGTTGCAAACTTGAGGAAGAGTTTGAAGATTCCCCATCCACGGACTTTGTAAATGTCGTCGTTGGTAAGTTGTTTCCACTGCGACTCAATCTCCAACCGTGCGGCGGAAAGATTTTCCGCTTGCGCAATGCTCATCCCGTTCAGCGCGCCGACGGATGTTCCCGAGAGAATGTTGATGCGCCTGCCGGTGCGTTCAAAGTAGTCCAGCAACTCCACAAGAGCACCTGCCTGAAACGCTCCACGCGCTCCACCGCCCGAAAGAACCAACGCCAGTTTACCCATCGTGCACCATTACTTTTTCTCTGATTGAAAATTCTGTCATCAAGATACAAATCTTTAGAGAGAAACAATATCAGCGGACAACCAATGATGTCAATCCCAACCACGTCATGCTCAAAAGCTTTTATTCAGCATCTAACAACAGGTTCCGGGGTTAGATGGCAAAAAAAAACATTTCGGAATGACGTCCTAAAACCAGAACATACTTACTTCGCCTTCAACGTCCGCAGGGCAGCAGCAAATACCTTGTCGAACATTGGTTCTGTCAACCTGCCCGTAAAAGTATTTTGCTGGCTGGGATGAAATGATGCAATAAATGTCAGATCACCGAGTTTGTACGAGGCGCAGTGAGCGAATTTTGGTTTTGCTTTGTACTCAATCTTCCCGGCTTCACGATACGCGTTCAGCGCGGCCTCGAATCCAATTTTTCCCAAACCAACAACGACACGGACGTTGCGCAGGAGTTCAATTTCCTGCAGAAGGTACGAGCGGCAATTCTGAATCTCTGAGCGTTCCGGTTTGTTCAGCGGTGGGGCACAGCGGAGAGTCGCGGTGATGTAGCAATCGGTGAGTTTCAGTCCGTCTTTGGTGTGTAACGACTCCGCTTGATTTGCAAATCCCGCTTTGTGGAGCGCACGAAACAGCCAGTTGCCGCTGTTGTCGCCGGTGAACATGCGTCCCGTACGGTTGCCACCATGTGCAGCGGGAGCGAGCCCGACCAGCAATACCCGCGCCTTTGGATCACCAAAACTCGGGATGGGCTTGCCCCAATATTCATCCGCTTGAAAACGCTTTGTCTTTTCCTGCGCCACGCTCTCGCGCCAATCCACAAGCCGGGGACAGAGGCGGCACGAGATGATGTGTGATTGAAGGGATTGAATAGATTGAGTTTTCATGTAAGCCGCCAAGAACGCAAAAACATCTTAAAATGACCTCGCTCAAAGAGATCCTTCTTAAAAAACTCTTTGAGTACCTCGCGCCTTTGCGTGAGACAGTTCTAAAACCGCGTCCCCAACACATGCGGCAGCATCGAACGCCAGGTCGGCCATTCGTGGGGAACGTCGTATCCCCACAGATCTATTTCGTGCGGAATCCCTTTCGCTTCGAGGATTCGTCCAAGTTGCAGCGAACGGTCAGGCGCCTCATAATCTCCCTGTCCCGACAAAATATGAATGTGCTTCTTCGAACGGAGAAGTTCGAGTTGGCGCTCGTCATTGAGATTGGGGAGATAATCGACTGGCGAATTGAAATAACAATTGTCATCATAATAGCCGTCCGAATATGCCTTGATATCGTACGAACCGCTCATGGCGATGGTGCCATCGAAAACATCGGGCCGGCGAAAAAACATGTTCGCTGCGTGCAACGCGCCGAGGCTTGCTCCCGTCGTGATGATCTGAGTACCCTGGCTGGTCATTGTATGGATGAACGGGACAACTTCTTCCATGACATAATCATTGTAGTGCTGATGCCGGATTGCCTTATAGGGCGGAGGCACGTGCTGGTTCAGCCACGACTCGCTGTTAATGCTGTTAATAGAGAACGCTTTTATTTTTCCCGACTCGATAAATGGAGCGAGTGAGTCTATCAATTGGAAACGTTCATACTCCAGATAATCCGCTCCAGCGGTCGGAAACATCAACAGTGCGAAACCGTAATGGCCGTACACAGCGATTTCCATTTCCTTGTTGAGTCGGGGACTGTACCATTGATGGATTTCCCGGTGCACGTTAACTCCTTTAGATTAATAGTGAAGATAGAATGAATTGCGGAATCAAGGTAGGGATGGACTGACAGAAAATCAATCAACGAATGATCGTGACTCAACGGAGGTTTTCATTCTTGTACACCTTCCCGTCCTTCATCACGAAAGAAACCTTCTCCAAAATCGTCACGTCGTTCAACGGATTCCCCCTCACCGCAATAATGTCGGCGAACTTTCCCGGCTCGATGCTGCCAACATCGTTCTGCATATTCAACGCTTCAGCGGAAATGACAGTCGCTGACCGGATGGCCTCCATCGGTGATTGTCCGGCGAGAACGTGCAGCCGGAACTCCTGAGCGGAGAGCCCCATCGGCATCGATACCATATCACTGCCGAATGCAGTTTTAACTCCGCGTTCCATTGCTTTGCGGATATTTGCCATCATCGTGTCAAAGTATTTCTTTGAAAGCTTGTACGCCTTCACTCTCCCCGCCGATGCATTCGGGCCGGGGTCTTCGGCAAGGACTTCAATCGTACGCAGAGTCGGGACGAGGAATGTGCCGCTCTTTTTCATCATCTCGATTCCTTCATCATCGATGAAGGTACCGTGCTCGATGGTACGCACACCCGCCTTGATTGCCGCTTTGATTCCCAAAGCACCATGTGCATGCGCTGCAACGAATTTCCCGAGACGGTTCGCCTCGTCGCATGCAACCTTCATTTCTTCATCTGAGAAATGCTGTTGCGTTGGATCGTCGCCGGCGGAAAAAAATCCACCGGTTGCGTACAGCTTGATCCAATCGCAGCCGTACTTCACGTCGCGGCGGACAGCTTTGCGCATTTCTTCGACGCCGTTGACGATGTTATCGTACTCTGTTTCGTGCTCGGGTGGGGCAAGACTGTTGTCGCCATGCCCGCCCGTGATCGAGAGGTACCGGCCGGCAATAAGAATGCGCGGCCCGATGAACCAGCCGCGATTCACAGCATCGCGAACGGAACACCCCGCGTAGTTGGGTCCGCCACCTCCGGGATTCCGTATTGTCGTGAAACCCGACAACAGCACTTTCTCTGCATTCCGGACGCCGCTCAACGCATTATCGGCTGCGGAGCCGCGGGTTACTCCATCCACATCGTCGAGAAAATGACAATGCAGATCGAATAACCCCGGCAACACAGTCGCTTTGGAGAGATCGATTACCTCCGCATCAGACGGAATCGAAAGAGATGTTCCCACTGCTTTAATTCTATTTCCATCTACCAAAATAATCGCGTTGGGGATTGACCTGGACGCCTGAACGTCGATCAGCACACCGCATTTGATAGCAGTAAGTTTCTGGCTGAACGCGCACGTGCAGGTTAATGCCGTCCAGACCAACGCCAAATACACGAAGCGGTGCTGAATCATAGCTGCGGCGCAGGAGGTTGTACGTTCATCAGTTCCTTCTTTGGCTTTAGGATTGAATAGCCGATGAGGCCACCAAGCAATCCAAATATGACATCAATGATCAGTCCCATAATCATTTTGAAAACAGAAAGCTCTGTGGCAAGCACATCCGCTTGCATCTCATCCCAATTCTCCGCCGGCATACGATCACGCATAACTTCCATCATGCTGAGGATCATCTGTCCGTTCACGTTTCCGATAACCTTCAACACAATTACTGTCAGCAGCGAGGCGATGATACCACCGAACACACCGGCGAGCGCACCGAGTTGCAAACCGTCGCTGCTCGTAAGCGGCGCCATGCCAGGCAACATTTCTTTCATGTAAAAGAAGACTGCCATGAATCCGCCGAACATTACTCCGGCACAGCACAGACAATTCACCAGGCTCAGAACAGGGACAGTCGAGATAACTCCCATAATAATCCCCCCATACAACGCAGGCATAAGCATACTTGGTTTTTCTGGCATAGCAGACTCCTTCAGGTGGTGGATGAACTAAGACGTTTCGTAGAGAGTTGTTGGACGGCTTCGATTGCCGCGGGAAGAATATACAATGGAGCAGTCGCTCCCAGGATTGCGCCGGTGAGTGCACGCGTAACAAATGTTGAGTTATGAAGATTGAAAAACCCAAGCCCGACATCAATCAGCATGGGAAGCATCGCCAGTAGCAGCCAATGACGATGCGGGATTGCCGGAGTTGTGAGAGATCGAACGAACGGATAGAGCGCTGCAACAAGCAAAAACGAAAAGTAAACAGACGAACAGCGTGAGCACACAGCAAGTTTTTCTCCGAAGAGGTAGAACGAGCGCTCCGGCAACTGATGACAAATGGGATGGAAAAATTGATACACAACCCCGCTCAATGGCGATGACGAAGAAGCGAGAAACGGGGCGAGAATTATTGCTCCGCACCATACGGCAGTCCCGGCAAGAATAACAACATATGTTCTATGAGAAATTTCCATCAGGAAATGACAAAAGATCGGGTTGGGTTTGATCGGTGTGCTTGAAGCCGGATTCAACTTAGCCCAAATTCTTGGGATAATCAAGATTGATTTTCAGATACGCATCGGGTATATTCACGAAGAAATTTTCCTTCATACCTCGCTCATCATGGCAATTCATCCCACAACATTCACCGTCGGGCTTGTCCAGATCGCATTGGAGAAGAATCCGGACGCGAACCTGAAACACGGCGCGGCAAAAGTCGAAGAAGCGGCGAAACGCGGAGCGCAGGTAGTGTGCCTGCCCGAACTGTTCCGCTCACAATATTTCTGTCAGAAGGAAGACGTCGCACTGTTCGATCTGGCAGAAACTATTCCCGGCCCCACGACTGAAGCGCTTACCACTGTTGCACGAAAGGCGGGCGTCGTTATCGTTGCGCCGATCTTTGAGAAGCGGGCAATGGGAGTCTATCATAACAGCGCTGCTGTCATCGATTCGGACGGGACAATCCTTGGACTCTATAGAAAAATGCACATCCCGGACGACCCCGCATTCTACGAAAAATTTTACTTCACGCCCGGCGATCTGGGATTCAAATCATTCAATACCAGCAAGGGAAACATCGGCACGCTGATTTGCTGGGACCAGTGGTACCCCGAAGGTGCACGGCTCACAGCCATGAAAGGCGCGAGCGTTCTTTTTTATCCGACAGCAATCGGCTGGCACCCGCATGAGAAGGCACAGTTCGGCAAACAGCAACGCGATGCATGGCAGACGGTTCAACGGGGGCATGCGATTGCCAACGGCGTGTACGTCGCTGCCGTGAACCGCGTGGGACATGAGAAGACCGTCGAAGGAGAAGCAGGATTGGAATTCTGGGGCACCTCTTTTCTTGCCGACCCTCAGGGCGTGATCATTGCCGAAGCGTCGACCGATAAGGAAGAGACTCTGATCGGCGAAATTGATCTGGCAAGAATTGAAGACGTCCGGCGCAACTGGCCCTTCCTTCGCGACCGGCGCATCGATGCATACCACGGCATTGAACAGCGCTTCCTCGATGAGGACAAATGGAAAGAGTAGCCGCCGGATCCTACCGCATGCCGGCGGAATGGGAACCCCACGAGGCCACATGGATTGGCTGGCCGCATAACAAAAGCGATTGGCCAGGAAAGTTCGGGATAATTCCATGGGTGTACGGGGAAATCGTCCGCAGGCTCAGCGCGGGTGAGATCGTGCGCATACTCGTCAATTCAAAAGAGCACGAAGCAAGTGCACGACGGATATTAAAGAGAGTCCATGCCGACCTTTCGCAAGTGGAGTTCTTCCGCTTTCCGACAAACCGCGGGTGGACGCGGGACTTTGGGCCCATCTTCGTCAAGCAGGAACAACATGATATCGCCGTCGCCGCATTTCGTTTCAACGCGTGGGCCAAATATCCCGATTGGAAGAAGGACGCAAGGATTCATGAGCGTGCAGCGAACGCGTTAGGCGTTCCTCTCATTCATCCGACATGGAAAGGCAAACCTGTTGTGCTGGAAGGTGGCGCTATCGATGTGAACGGGCGCGGATCGTTGCTGACGACGGAAGAATGTTTGTTGGATCAGCAAATGCAGGTGCGCAACCCCGGCATCACCCGCAAAGAAATGGAATCCGTGCTGGCAGATTCACTCGGTGCACGCAACGTCATCTGGCTCAGAAAGGGAATTGCCGGCGATGATACACATGGGCATGTGGACGACTTGTGCCGCTTCGTGAGTGCGAATACCGTCGTGTTGTGCAGCGAGGATAATCCAACGGACGTGAACTACGCGGTGTTGCAGGAGAACCGTGAGCGACTTGAAGGAGCAAAACTCGAAGATGGTTCGAATGTAAATATCATTCCCCTCCCGATGCCATCAGCTTTGTATCTTGACGATGTTCGCCTTCCTGCAAGTTATGCAAATTTCTATATCGCCAATGCGGCGGTTCTTGTTCCCACATTCAACGATTCGAATGATCGCATCGCTCTCGGAATTCTCTCGGAACTATTCACCGATCGACCCGTCATCGGGATTCACGCTGTCGATCTCGTGTGGGGATTCGGGACGTTGCACTGTTTGACACAGCAACAACCGGCGGCCGGATAAACTTGCAAGAGCCGATTCCGCTTCGTATTTTTAGCCACGCCGTCTTGCGGACGGCACAACCCACCACCTAATGGAGGATCATACAATGAGAACATCTCTCAAAGTTACACTACTCAACGCAACGCTTCTGCTGATCGTGGTTCTTGTTGCGTCCGGCTGTTCATCATGCTATTATTGAAATGCACAGGCGGGGATGAACGGCCTCGCATTCATTCCCGCCCGAGTTTCGCGTTTCGTTTTCTAATGTCCCCGTCCCCCGTACTGCTGAATATGATGATGCCCGCGAGGAGAATCCGATGAGTAGCCGGGATTTGTGAACGGCATCTTTGGTTTCTTCGCTTTGAGCAAGGGTCGTTTCACCGCGCCGATGATTATTCCCTTCTCGTCTTTCATCTCACCATCGGCCAATCCGAGCTGCTTGAGCTCGCCCGTTTGCGCTTTCATCATTGCCATCCGGCCGGTCATTCCGTGCACCTGAATCAAATCCATTGTGCGCGCCCTGATCCGCTTGCGCGAGTGTTCTCCGAATTTTCCGGCGATAACCGCTCCGGCATTATCAGATGCTGCCTGTTGTAATGCGAACTGCCGATCATGCGGAGTACCATTGCGGATAAATTCCACCTCATCCGACTCTCCGTCTGCAATGGCATAGCATGCAGCGTGTTCGAAGTTCTTCGAAACCGCGCTATCTAATTTCTCGCTGAGCAACGCAATCAGGAATCGCATAATCCCTCCCCGTTATTGTTGTTGGAAAAATAAGCAAGAGGCGTGCTTCTCTGTGCACCATAGTATTCAACAACCGATATCATCGATCGTTCCCTGTGGAATGTTATACAGTCTTTTTGTTTAATAGAGAGAAGAAAGACATCGCACTCCAATCCAATACATAGTGAAACGCTCATGACTTCTAAAAATTATACTCTCGTTCTCGTCCGTCACGGCGAAAGCACATGGAATAAAGAAAACCGCTTCACCGGCTGGACGGATGTTGATTTATCCGATAAAGGAAAAAAAGAAGCACGTAACGCGGGAAAACTTCTCAAAGAAAAAGGCTTCGTGTTCGACGTCGCATATACGTCCGTGTTGAAGCGCGCCATCCGGACATTATGGTCGGTGATGGATGAAATGGATTTGATGTGGATTCCGGTTCACAACTCGTGGCGGTTGAACGAACGTCATTACGGTGCGCTGCAGGGTTTGAACAAGGCCGAAACGGCGGAAAAATACGGCGACCAGCAAGTAAAAATCTGGCGGCGCAGTTATGACATCCAACCACCTGCACTCGAGAAAGCCGATGAACGTTTCCCTGGACACGATCCCCGCTATAACAATCTGAAACCCGAAGAACTTCCCGCCGCCGAATGTTTGAAAGATACCGTCGAGCGTTTTCTTCCCTACTGGCATGAAACAATCGCGCCCGCGATCAAATCCGGCAGGCGGGTAATCATAGCGGCTCACGGCAACAGCCTCCGTGCGCTTGTGAAATATCTCGATAACATTTCGGAAGAGAACATCGTGGAGTTGAACATTCCCACCGGCATGCCGCTGGTGTATGAATTGGATGCAGATTTGAAACCGTTAAAGAGCTATTATCTCGGCGATCCGGAGGCAGTAAAGAAAGCGATGGACGCTGTAGCGGCGCAGGGAAAAGCAAAGAAATAGCAGCCACTATTTCGAGCCAACGAAGAAACTTTCTCCGGGAACGTACGAGAATACTTTCGATGCATCAAAACTTGCAGGTGGAGTTTATTTTTACAAGTTGGATGCGCTCCTTTTCAGCATCCATCCAAGTTGTTCCTGGTTCGGATTCCGAATAAGAACATTTCGGAATGACGTGTGCTTCCAAAACTGAAACACTACTCTCTGTCGGGTTGACCGCAATTCGGTTTTGCCGTACCTTGATGCATGAAAGAACTTTTCGAACGATTCTTTTCCTCGCCCGCCTACGCCGTCGTTGGTGCTTCGGAGAACCGGACTAAATACGGCAACATCGTCTACAGATATCTGCGCGATAAGCAATTCACCGTTTATCCGGTGAATCCCAACCATTCCACGGTTGAAGGCGACACGTGTTACGCAAACGTCGCGGACCTTCCGGCTGATGTACAATCTGTTGTCTTCGTTGTCCCTCCCGTACGAACCGAACGCATCGTGCGCGAATGTGCGGCGAAAGGCATTACATCCGTCTGGATGCAGCCCGGAGCCGAGTCTATGGCTGCGCTTGAATACGCTCAGAAGCACAATATGACTGCGATATATGATGCGTGCGTGATGGTTGTGCTTTCGCCGCTCCCGGCTTTTAGTGAATTAGACAGTTGGTTGAAAAAAATCCCATCGTTGTAATACTCTTATCCTATGAAATCACTTTGTGTATTCTGCGGCTCGAGTCCGGGCGCTAACATTGCTTACGCAAATGCAGCCCGTTCGTTTGGTGAACTGCTCGCAGCGAACAACATCACACTCATCTTCGGCGGCGGAAAAGTCGGGTTGATGGGACAACTTGCGGACGCAGTGCTGAACAATGGCGGGAAGGCAATCGGGGTTATTCCCAACCGGCTTGCAATCAAGGAAGTTGCGCACGCGAGCCTTACGGATTTGCACGTCGTAGAGAACATGCACACACGGAAAGCGCTGATGTATGAACTCTCCGATGCCTTCGTTGCACTGCCCGGCGGCACGGGAACTCTCGATGAGCTATTCGAAGTGTTTACGTGGACTCAGCTGGGATTTCTGGCTAAACCGCTTGGACTCCTAAATGTGAACAATTACTTCGACCATCTGACGTCGTTTCTTTCGCATACAGTTGAGCAGCGATTTGTGAAACCGGAACACCTGGACATGTTGTTGGTCGACAGCAACCAGGAATCATTGCTTTCGCGGTTGAACAAGTACATACCGTTCCAGTCAAGCAAATGGATTGATACTACCGCATGAAGCTGTCATCTGAAACAAAAAAATCTTTTCCCGGCATTGCAACCATAACAGTCGTGATTGCAGCGGTTGGACTTCTGTACGGAATAGTATTCGGACATTCACACCCGAACGCACTATTGAATGGACTCATAATTGGTGCCATCATCGGCCTGGTCAGTTCCGTTGTGGAGATATATTTATTCTCGCGCAACAGGCAGCGACTGTCGTTTCTCAGCATGCTCGTCGTCCGCTCGTTTTTCTACGTTGGCCTTGTGAGCTTCACAGTGCTCGCCGTAATTCTGGCAAACGAAATGTGGACGAACGGCACAACGCTACGGGAAGCTTGGAGAACGCCGGAGTTTCAAACATTTTTACGCAACGGCGAATTCGTCCAGATTGTCGTGTACGCGTTAAGCATGAGCTTTATGGTGAATTTTGTCCGGCAGGTGAACAGGCTTTTGGGGCGCAATGCACTTGTCACGTTCATCACCGGAAAATATCACCAGCCGATTGAAGAAGACCGGATATTCATGTTCCTCGATCTGAAATCGTCAACATCGATTGCAGAAAAACTCGGCAACAAACAGTACCACAATTTTCTAAATGACTTCTTCCATGATATTTCAGCGGCTATTGTGGAAAGCGGAGGAACCATCTACCAATATGTTGGTGATGAAGTGGTGGTCACGTGGACGAAGGAGAAGGGATTAAAGGACGCGAATTGTATCAACTGTTATTTTCGTATTGCTGCTGCGATTCATCTGCAGGCGGAGAAGTATGAAAAGACCTACGGATTTTTGCCGACGTTCAAGGCAGGATTCCACTACGGCCCGGTCATTTCGGGTGAGATTGGGGACATTAAGCGAGAGATTGTTTTCCACGGCGATACTGTCAATACTGCGGCCCGTATTCGTTCCGAGTGTACGAAGCTCAAAAAGGACTTGCTGCTTTCGGCCGAGCTGCTCAACCGGCTCACAATATCAGATCGCTACAATCCGGAAAGTATCGGAAAGATCAAGT
>JBKJJX010000244.1:0-9764 GCA_046597825.1 Bacteroidota bacterium
GACCACAGATACGGCGATCCGGAACTCGGCTTCTTCACCATAGAAGGAACAGGAAAAACCCGGAGTTTCTTTGCCGGACATTGGCGCTTTGCAAAATCAGATAGCGGAACGGTAACAGTGAATGAACGCGGATTCCGGACTGATCGCACTATCGCCGAGATACAACGCGTACCTGCAAAGCTTGGAATATGCGTCATCGGCGATTCGCATACGGATCTCCCTTATCGCAACGATCTAACACATCCCTTTGTGCTGCAAAACGAGTTGGGGACTCTGGGATGGAAGGATCAGGAAGTGTTCGCCGCAGGACGCGGCAAGTACTCACCTCTTCAAGCGTATATCTATTTTCAGAAATACGTTCAGGATCTTCATCCCGCCGTGTTGGTCCTGAACCTGTATTCCGGCAATGACTTCTTCGATAACATAAGAGTAGATGACCGGCCTTACCTGCAACGCGATAGTTCTGGGAGCTATGGCGTGCATTCACCGGTCTGGTACCGTTTCTCTGATCCGAACTCAAAAGGAAATTGGGCAGACAAAAGCCACTTGTTGTTTGCTCTCGAATCCGTGGCTATTGAAACCGGGCTGATGAACCTGACGGCGCGAGTGCGATTCTTGCTGGACCTTTCGAAGGTAGAAGGTCATGGGTTTGGAACTGTCTTCCGGTACATGCGCACCCTTGCAGCGACCGAGGAACCGAGTATCGCATATCCGGGAGCGTATCCTTCACAGATTCTCAACCAGCATTTCTTTTTCAGTTTTTTTCCAGACTCGAAGAAAGAGAGTCTCCACAGACTTGATTATCTGTTTGCACGTATCCGTCAGGAGAATCCTGATTTGATTCTTGTTCTCAGCCCGATCCCGTCAGCGGTCCTCACGGGTACGTTGGAATCCGACAGCACGTTTCTCGCAAAACTAAGGCAGTTGGACATCACGTACGAATCGATATTCACACAAGAAAAAGAACTGCTTGATGCTGCAATCGACCTTGCAAAGAAACGTCAATGGGCGACCATCGATAACTTGGACACGATGCGGAATTGCGGCAACCGCCCCGGTTTGTTTATGACGGAAGACCTGCATCTTTCGCCGCTCGGTTCGAGCGTGCTGGGCACACATGAGGCATATGAAATGGACAAGATATTGAGGAAAGCGGTTTTGTTGACTCATTGAAAAAATGAGATATTTTTGATCTGAGAAATCGCAACGCTGGAAATGAAAAAATGAAGCCCGGAAGTTTTGTAGAGAATGTTTAGTTGGAACAGAGATAGAGAGCAGAATCCCAATAATGTTCTCAAACCAGAAGGACTTTAATTCTTGAAAGGGGATTGGTTATGCAGAATTCAATTCTCAAGAATATTTTGCGAGCACGAGAGATTTATCAAAGGATTTTTGTGACCAAGCTTTCGCTAAAGTTGACAAGGTATCTGGTAATGTTTTTCTTTTTCTTGTTTGTCTTTTCAGAAAGCAAACCTGCTAAACAAACGACAGATGCTACTTTTGATGTCTTTCCGCTCCATGTGGGCATGGTGTATAAGTATAACTATGATTTTTACTCTGCGTATTACGAATTCATGCTTGTTTCTCTCGCCGCTGATTCTGGACTGATTGAATATTCCGTGACTTCGCAAACGTTCACTGATTCCTGTATATTTTGGGGAATAACTGAGGTTGCCAACCTCAAGATCAGGAGATATGCCCGCGGCCGATACGATAGTATATATTTTCAGCGGGACTCTACCTCTTTGATATTGACTGAAGTATTACCAGAATTTGCAGAAGGAAAACATGAGATCAGATGTTCGTCCAGAGTCTGGTCGTTCCCCTTGACCTCCCCGAGTCAAGTAATATACAGGTACTCAGATACTTCGCGCACTCTAATTGTACATCCGGCTGGATATGGATATGATTCATTATGGTTCTCAAGCGACTCGGGATTCTCATCGAGAAATCGTTACGCTTTCTTTTCCGGTGTTACACAATGGAGCTCGCGCACGAAAGTAAAGTTGCTTCAATTCATGACTTCATCACCCGAACATGTTGAGCCGTCTAATTCCTTTGTGCTCTTGCAAAACTATCCCAACCCATTCAACCCAACAACGAATATCGAATTTCGAATTGGCAATTTCGGATTTGTGTCTCTCAAGGTTTATGATTTGCTCGGCAGAGAAGTCGCAACGCTGGTGAATGAGGAGTTGAAGCCGGGAAGTTATAGGAGAGTTTTTGGCGGAAGCGGGTTGGCGAGTGGTGTGTATTTGTATAGATTGCGAGCGGGGAGTTTGTGCAATCGAGAAAACTCTTACTACTTAGATAAAAAACAGATCTTATCAAGGATAAGAGTCATCGGGATCAGGAGATGAAATGAGAAGAACAATTCTGTCGCTGATTTGGCTACAGGCAATGATTCCACCTGCAATTGGGACAGGGAAAACTATTGACCTCAATGACTCGGTGATGGACGTCTTTCCTCTCTTACACAATGGTTACTATGCGTATAACTATCGGGCTGAATCAAGATTCACTGAACTCGTTTACCTTGTCCAACTGAGTGTCGACTCAGGGTTGGTTGAGTATGTTGTATCTGACTCAATAACGGTCAATGATTCTACCGTCGCATGGAACCTCGAAGAACGAAAGGTCCTTTGGCACAGGAGATACGATGCCCGTTTCAATCGCGATAGTATGTACTGGACTTACGACTCCATTTTTTTCCAACTGTTCGAAGCTACAACAGGAAGTCATGAAATTACGTCGTCAGGATTGATCTGGGGTTTTCCATTATCAACACCAAGTCAGTCTGTCTATCGATTTGCTGATTCCGCACAAATCACCCTTGCCCGTCAGTGGAGTACGCCATCCGGAAGTGGTGTCGATACCCTTAAATTCTCGGACACCAGAGGCTTGTTCCACAGACATAAGTCGTATTTTGGAGGTGGTATCACTCACTTCTCATCGTCCTTGAACGTCGAACTCCAGGGAAACCCTGTTGTTGGTGTCATAGAAAGTACAGCATCTCCGACGGCTGTCGAACTGAAACAAAACTACCCCAACCCCTTCAACCCAACAACAATAATCTCTTTCGCCATCGGTCGTCAGTCTTCGGTCAGCCTTAAGGTTTTTGATTTACTCGGCAGAGAAGTTGCAACGCTGGTGAATCAGGAGATGCAACCGGGAAGATATAATAGAGTTTTTGACGGGAGTGGATTGGCGAGCGGCGTATACCTGTCCAGATTGCAGGCTGGTGCATTTGCGCAAACCAGAAAGTTGCTGATGCTTCGATGACGCACCCGTTAAGTAGCTGGGAGTGATCTTATCAATTTCTTCACAAGGAGCCAGAAGACATCATGAAATCCAGTCAAAGACTAAAGGTTCTCATACCGCTTCTTGGGTTGATTGTGCGCAACCCGTCGTTTGCGCAACCCCAGTTTTGGGAAAAGCTCAATGGACCTTATGGCGAAACAGTCAAAGGCGGAGCCGTAAACTCGCGAAATCATTTCTTTGTAGGTCTCGACTGGCCAACAATCCTCGGAAGTCAAATGGCGAAGTCGACTGACGGCGGACAAACGTGGGCTCAAATGAACACCTCGTTTGCAGGGAACTATTCATTTGAAACAATCGCAATTAACGCTCAGAACAATATCTTTGCTTCCTTTATTTCAGGATTCTATCGTTCGACGAACGATGGTCAGGACTGGAGCAATATTACTCCCCCAATTGCCGGATGGGATCGCGTTCATTCGATTACGTTCAATCTCTCAGGAAATGTCATTGTGGGGACCGAAGCTCGATTGTATCGCTCGACGAACGAGGGCGAGTCGTGGACACAGTTGGATGAGCCTTATGCTTGGTATGCGCGGCTGGCTACTGGGCCCACTGGGAATATCTACGTGGCAAGCGATAATAATCGACAGATTAAGCGCTCAACGAACGGCGGTGATTCTTGGGTTCCCATTTCTCTTCAGAACCCAAACCCATTGGTATTCGGCTTTGCGTTTAACTCACTCGGAAACATTTTTGTCGGCACTTTCTATGAGGGGATTTTTATGTCACCCAATGGTACGAGCTGGCAACAAATTGGTTTGCCCTTAAAGAATGTCTTCCCTCAATCAATTGTTATTGATAAGTCAGACAGAATCTTCGTGGCAACAAGAGACAGCGGGATGTTCAGGTCAACAAATAATGGCACAAGTTGGATCCCTATCGATTCAGGGCTCACCATCCCTTGGGTGAACAAGGCCATTCTTGATACAAGCGGGCACATCCTCATAGGTACAGGTTATCAAGCGATTGGGGCTGGAGTCTTTATCTCGACAGATCATGGTTCATCGTGGAACCAGAGCAGCAGGGGGTTGCGCAACGTCAATACTAACAAGCTTGCAGTGAATTCCAAGGGACATTTTTTTGCAATGTCGATTTACCTGTCGACTTTGTTCCGCTCGACGAATGACGGAGCCAGTTGGAATCCTAGCGGACACGGATTGTGGCCGTACTCGCCGAGAGCAATTGCGATTAGTCGGACTGACAACATGTTCGTAGGCCACTATTCAGGCATCGTTCGCTCCACGAACGATGGATACGATTGGGAACCTGTTACAATGGGACTACCGAGTGGAACCTTCAACTCGATTGCTGTTGATACGTTCGGGTACGTATATGCCGGCGGCCCCGGGGGGATGACGAGCTCTGGAGTTTTTCGATCCACAAATAACGGCATGAATTGGACTTCAACAGGGGTTTTGGTTCCACCTTATGCGGTAGTCTTCTTGACCGTCGATGGGCAAAATCGAGTCTACACTGGAATGCAAAATGGAGTTGGGAACTCCCTCTACCGCTCAACAAACTTCGGAGAAAATTGGCTGCCTTGTGGCTTCCAATTGAGTAATCGAGTTGTAACCAGTCTCACTTTTGTGCCGCCGAACCAGATTCTTGCAGGGACCACCTCGGGAATTTATCGCTCGACTGATGACGGGCTGCACTGGCAACTCGCGGGGTACGGAGGCACCACGAATTCGATAGTGTTTCATCCTGCGGGATTTCTTTTCGCTGCTACAGCATACGATGGAGTTATTCGTCGATCAATAAGCGATTCGGCAAACTGGAGCCGAATTAACCAAGGCATGGGAGAACTGGCAGTGAACACTCTCTTGATTCGTGATGGGCAATTGTTTGCGGGAACAACGGGCGGAACATACCGTGGCACCGTGTCGTTGTTGGGTGCCAACGAAGGGAATGCAAAAGTGGTAGCTCAATATTCTCTCGCTCAAAACTACCCCAACCCCTTCAACCCAACTACGAATATCGAATTTCGAATTGCCAATTTCGGATTTGTCTCGCTCAAGGTTTTTGATTTGCTCGGCAGAGAAGTTGCGACGCTGGTGAATCAGGAGATGCAACCGGGAAGTTATGATAGAGTTTTTGACGGGAGCGGGTTGGCGAGCGGTGTGTATTTGTATAGATTGCAGGCTGGGAGTTTTGTGCAGACAAGGAAACTGTTATTACTCAGATAATCTCACAGTTCTCTAGAGGACAGACAATGAAGACGAAATCGCTTCTGCTTGTGTCATCACTCTGTTTCATTGCGCTTCCAGTACAAGCGCAGACCAACTTCTGGCAATCGATAAATGGGACAATCGCCGGCCGAAATGTAAATTGTGTTGTCTTCAAAACGAGTCTGCTGGCATTTGCAGGTACAAGCCGTGGTGTTTTCCGTTCCAATGATGGTGCTAGCAGCTGGATTTCGGCGAGTACGGGAATGATTGATAGTGCGACATCGAGCCTTGTCATCACAGCAACCGGTAATTTACTGGCTGGAACAAACCGGGGTGCATATCGCTCTACGGATGACGGTACCAATTGGACGCCGATCATTAACGGTCTGCCTGCTATCCCCGTGAAATCCCTAATTTATGATATTGCCGGCAACCGCGGCTTTGCAGGAACGGACAGCGGTGTCTATCGGTCAACTGACGACGGCGTGAGTTGGATGAGCATACGCGATGGTATGACCAATACTCGTATTTCTTGTCTCGCGCTTGATTCGACTTACAAACTTTTCGGAGGCACACTTGGAGGCGGTTTGTTTCGATCCACAGACTACGGAACAACATGGTTGCAAGCCAATTTCCCGTTTCAAACTCTCTCCTCACTATGGGTCAATAGAAACGGATACATTTATTCGTTACCTAGCTATCGCTCAAGTGACGGTGGAAATACTTGGTTTCGATTCGGGCCGATGAATGGCGTAAGTTCCATTGCAGTAAACCCCAGCGGCGATGTTTTCGCAGACGTGCCGTGGAGTGGTAGTCTTCTGGATCCAAGCGGCCTTTTTCATTCGACCAACAACGGTGACACGTGGTCAGACATTGGATTTCATTACTCAACATTCAGAGTGATTGGGACCAACTTAGGTACTCATCTATTCGGACAGACCAGCACAGCCACTTTATATCATTCAATGAACAATGGAATCACTTGGTCGATTCAAAACTCTCTTCTTATTTCTCGTATCAACGTGATTGGTCTGGACTCTCAAAACAGCATTTTTGCCGGCGGCAGAAATGCATGCTACCGCTCAAGAGACAATGGGAGAAACTGGATTGACGTTTCTCCGAGTTTAGTTGGTTACGAAGTTGTCGCTCTTACAGTCACTCCCAATGATAATTTGATTGCCGGAACTGATGGAGCGAGACTATTCAGATCCACGAATTCGGGCGATTCATGGAATGAATTGTCTGTTCCCTTTATGTTGTATAGCTTTATTCTCAATCTTTCCTCGGACTCAAACGGAATCATTTTTGTCGGAACGTATTCTGAGGGTGTCTTCCGCTCGACGAATGAAGGTGACACTTGGACGAAGGTTAACAACGGGTTGGGGAACCTCAATATCAGGTCTATCGTATTCACTCCAAACGGACGGATGCTCGCAGGTAGTGACAACGGCTTGTATCGCTCGACAAACCGCGGAGACAGTTGGTCGCGTATCGATGCCGGTGCAATATCAAGCTCCGTGCAATGTGTGCTTGCACCAGCCGAAGGCTACATTCTCGCTGGAACATACCTGGGCGGCATATACCGGTCAAGTGATGACGGAGCCACTTGGTCTCAAATAAATAGCGGCCTAAGCAATCTTGATGTAAGAACTCTGGCGTCAAATTCTGGCGGCAGAATTCTTACGGGGACAGCCGGAGCAGGCGTTTACCTTTCAACGAATGAAGGGAATCAATGGACGAATGTAAGCGGTGGGTTGGATAACTTGGATATCCGCTCGCTCATTGTGGACAGGAATGGATATCTACTTGCAGGCACTTGGGGTAGTGGGGTTTTTCGCGGCACGCAGTCTCTCACCAGTGTCGAGGAGATGGCGACAAGTCTTCCACCCGATTGCAACCTCAACCAAAACTACCCCAACCCCTTCAACCCCATAACTAATATCAAATTTCAAATTGCCAATTCCGGATTTGTGTCACTCAAGGTTTTTGATTTGCTCGGCAGAGAGGTTGCAAAATTGGTGAATGAGGAGATGATGCCGGGAAGTTACACACGAACCTTGAACGGCAGCGGACTTGCAAGCGGCATCTACTTTTATCATCTTACAGCCAGAACGTTTTCTCAAACAAAGAAGCTTGTGCTGTTGCGATGATAATGCGGGTTTTGTTTTTTGTTTTTTCAGTTTTCGTTTTCCATTCTGAATTCTTTGCCCAGCCATTCGTCCGGCAGGTTGAGCCGTTCCCTGTCCGGGCGAATGGAAATCCCATCGGTCAGCCGTTTGCCGGCGGCGTAAATTCTCCCCAGCATCAGTTCGTGGATATCGATGGCGATGGCGACTACGATCTGTTCGTGTTCGACGTCGATCAGGGTGTTGACTTCTATCGTAACGAAGGAACACGCTTCGTTCCGAATTTCAAACTACGCAACGATCTCGTCTCGCTTCCAAAATTCCAGATCTGGTTTGACATGGTCGACTTTGATGGCGACGGTAAGATTGATCTTTGCACGGAAGACTCTTTGTTTACCGGACTCCGGGTGTACAAGAACACCGGTACTCTTCAGTCGCCGCAGTTCACACTCTTCATTCCAACGCTGCATGATGCAACCGGCGCAGATGTCTACACGGGAGGAAACAGTATTCCTACATTCACCGACATCGACGGTGACGGCGATCTTGATTTGTTTTCCGCCAATACAATCGGGTCGGTAAATTTTTATCAGAACACCGGAACGCGCACTCAGCCGCAATATACTTATGTCTCCGGAAACTGGCAGAACATTCTCATCCTCGGCGATAGTTGCAGCGCATCCGGAGCCATGCAAGATAATCCATTGCACGGGGCAGCTGCCTATCGGTTTGCCGATATCGATGGGGATGGCGACCTGGATATGTTCATTTCCGATTTATTCTGGACTCAGTTATTCAGCCTGAAAAATATCGGCACGCCGCAAACTCCTCACATGCAGTGCTTCACGAATCATTTTCCGCTTAACGATCCGGTCGTCAGCACGGGATTTAATCAAACATCGTTCATCGATATAGACGGTGATGGTGACCTTGATATGTTCGTGGCGGTGCTGGCGGGAATTGTTCAGCAAAACGGATTTATGCTTTACCGGAACCAGGGTTCGCCGACATCATACGATCTACATCTCATAACAAGAAATTTTCTCTCCACAATCGATGTGGGAATGAGCGCCCATCCAACATTCGTGGACATCGACAATGATGGCGATCAGGATATGTTTATTGGAAACCGAAACGGCGAATTAACATTCTTTCGCAATACAGGCAGTCAAACATCGCCCTCCTTTGTTCTCACGGATTCTGTTTATCTCAATGTTCAAAACAATTACTACTTCTATCCAGCATTTGTCGATATCGACAACGATGGCGACAAGGATGTGTTTGCCGGAACGTTTGACGGAAGGATGAGATTCTTTCGAAATACCGGCACTGCACAGGCACCGCAGTTTGCCTTGACAGCATTCGTCACCGATACGATCAACGTCGGTAATGTTGCCGCCCCGGTGTTTGTTGATATCGACAATGACGGCGACAAGGATTTGTTCATTGGAAGAAAGGATGGGACGATCCGATTTTACCGTAACACAGGAAACGCCACAACCTTTATCCCGACGCTTGTAACCAACACATATCTCGGTATCGCTTTGGGAAACGACAGTTACATCACGCCAACATTTTCGGATTACGATAACGACGGAGACTTTGATTTCTTTTTTGGAACAATCGATGGGCGGTTATTTTTTTACGAGAACACAGGAACCGCAACGAATCCCCAGTTTGTGTTCCGCACAGAACACTTTGCCGCTATTGCACCGATGCAGGAATCCGCTCCCACGTTTGCCGACATTGACGGCGACGGAGATAAGGATTTGTTTGTGGGGACGACCAAGGGCGGAGTTCACTTCTACAAAAATAACCAGCTTGGTACTTTCGCTCCGGAGGTGAGAAATTTCCCGCTCGAAACGAAACTAATGCAGAACTATCCCAACCCTTTTAATCCGTCAACAACAATTCGATTTGAGATCGCAGCGGGCCGCAACGGAAATCTTGTGCCGGTATCGCTCACAATCGTTGACCTCCTTGGAAAAGAAGTCACCACGCTCCTTCACGGAACACTTGAACAAGGGACATACGCGACGAGCTGGGATGCAACAGGACGTGCAAGCGGGTTATATTTTTGCCGGCTTACAACTCCCGCCACCACCCAAACCCGGAAGTTACTTCTGATCAGATAGGCGATCATTCGTCA
>JBKJJX010000248.1:0-11035 GCA_046597825.1 Bacteroidota bacterium
ATCGAACTTCTTATGAAGAAAGTGGATTCAAAACGTACCCCCGAAGAAGTGTTGAACAGTATTACAGCCGAAGTGCAGCGTTTCGCCGGCGATGCCGCGCAGCATGATGACATGACGATGGTGGTTGTGCGGGTGCTTTAAATCCGGCGAAGCCTGCCCGCCTTAAGGGCTCTGAGGGCAGCCGGAGATCTTAATGCTGCTAAAAGGTTTTGATGCTGTTAGAATTAACCAGTGTGGGAGTATCGGAGTGATGGAGTAATAATGACACAGCCGAATATTTTATTACAGTTCCACGTTTTCTTCCTTACAGTTCTTCTTCTTTCTTCAGTTTCACACTCGCAAACCAATCCGCATTTCAATGTCCGGCTGAACATTAGTTACGAATCCGCCGACCGGACTATTGATTTGTTGGAAGGGCTTTCCGGAAACGGCCGCTATATTGTGCCGCTCCGTGGCAGCCGGATCGCGCTCGCGACCACGGCAGATCTTGCGC
The DNA here is from genome assembly GCA_046597825.1 of Bacteroidota bacterium. Lineage (GTDB taxonomy): Bacteria > Bacteroidota > Ignavibacteria > UBA10030 > UBA6906 > CAADGV01. Next base: position 494 of record JBKJJX010000248.1, read on the forward strand.
GACGACGGTTGACGGAAAGCCAGCTTGAACAGAACCTCGACGACATAAAGTTCGGACAAGTGAACACCGATGACGTGTTCAGAATGAAGGACGCCCGGGCAAATGTTGCAGCGATGAAAGATCTGCTTGCAAACATCAAACGCCGTAATTTTGCCCAGCGGGTTTCCAGTACGGTTGAGCAACTGTTTCCTGCCGGTGCAAACATCGCCACAACAATCCCGTTGTATTTCGTTGCATTCGGGCATCAAAATCTTGATGCGTACGTTCGGAGAGTCATATGGGAGAATGATGTCCCTGTCTTTGTGGGAGAAGGTGAGGGCGAGTTGACCATCGTTGTCAATCTGGCAAACTCTATACACTACGGACGCTATACTGATCAGCGATTTATCGGTGTTCTCAGTGTTGTCGCCCACGAGGTATTTCACGCGGCGTTCGGTGTGTACAAGGATTCTTCGCCGCAATGGAAAGAATATTACCGGACGCATCAATCGTACCTCGACCAGCTTCTCGATCTCACACAGAACGAAGGCATCGCCCACTATCTGACATTTGAGCAACGAACCGGAGGCAATCTTCCTCCGGACTGGGATGAAAAAATCGCTCGATCCTTTGCCGAGTTTTCCCGCAGTGCAGATGAATTATCCTCGCCGCGAACTTCTCCTCAACGTGCGCATTATCTCATTAGCACATCCAATACGTCGGAGTATTGGAAGAGCTACGGAGCGATCACGGGGATGTTTATTGCGCGGACGATCGACCTGAAACTCGGCCGCGCAGCTCTTGCTCAAACCATTGCAAATGGAGCAGATGATTTTTATTTGAAGTATATTGCTATCGCTTCACAAGATAATAACCTGCCGGCGCTGTCGGACCAAATTACCAACCATCTCGCAACCAAGCGATAGATGGGAAGCGAAATCTCGCTTCCAACATCATTTCTGTAAGTGGAGTCATGCGAAACTTATTCGTTTTGCTCTTGATATTCTGCTCTTTCGAAGACTCATCTTCCCAAGATGGCGTGACATTTAAGAATGGGGCAAGGTACGTTGAGTTTGTTTTTGTTTCGTTCCGAACGGAAGTAATTGCCTCACCGGATCCGAAATTTGTAAGACTAAGCAACATAAAACCTCAGTTTAAGCAACTGAGAGCCTACCTTAATTCATTCCCGGAATTGGTCATTGAAAAACAATTCCACTATAGCGTCTGGGGGGACACGATCAGAATTAATGATCTTGGCGTGAGAGTTCGGATACTGGATATGTCACAGCATTTTATACTCTGGTTTAAGCATCCGCTAAGGGAAGAAGAAATACTCGAACGCCTTAGAACTTTTCCGGAAGTTAGCGGTGCAAGCGGTCCGGTTTCTATTATCAACTACTAACAAGTCAAATCGAAACTCCTTAGAAGTTCCCCGACTTCACTGAGTCATTCGAATGCGCAAGATTACTGTTGTTAGTTGCAAAATTCTATTACCTTCAGATTGAATTTGACTCGGCTGTCACGGCTACCTGTACCTTCCGGGCGCCGTGACAGAACCCGAATTCTCGTCACCGCGCAACTGTGGATCAGTTTGCGGTGACGACCAACGAAATTGTCAGGCCGCTTGTACTTACCCTCTTTTCTTGCACGTCCTTTACGCTTTTCGTATCTTGCATCAGATTTTGAATCCTGTCTTCACCATTCATTCCCTCGACCGTAGTTGAATGTATTCATCAAAAATATCCTGCAACTTGTCACGGTTGTATCCCATGGAAAACGCACCAAAACGGGAGCGGAGATGAAGGATCTCGGCATACTCAATAATGCCGGTGTCTTGTGTGAGAATGGAGTGATTACATGGGTTGGATTGATGGACGATTGGAATCGCTCACTCTCCGACCATATTACAGTCGTTGATGCAAGCGGGAAAGTGGTTCTGCCGGGATTTGTCGACTCGCATACACACATGATGTTTGCGGGAGATCGTGCCGGAGAATTTGCGTTGCGTTCGCAGGGTGCAACATACCAGCAAATCGCCGATGCGGGCGGCGGGATACTGAACACCATTGAACATGTCCGCTCTGCAACGAAGCGTGACCTGAAAAAGCAGACACTCCGGTATATGAACGAGATGATGCGGCATGGCACAACGACTGTGGAAATAAAAACCGGCTACGGTCTTGATATGGATTCAGAAGTCAAAATGCTCGAAGCGATCAACGAACTTCGGGACGAGGAGATGATGACCGTTGTCCCGACTTTTATTGGTGCGCACGCTTATCCTCCTGAATTCAAACAAAATAAACAGGCGTATGTCGATCTTCTTCTTAAGAAAATGATTCCGTACGCAGGGCAGAGAAAGCTTGCAGACTTTTGCGACGTTTTCTGTGAGCAGAATTATTTCGGGCTTGAAGAGTCCGAACAAATTCTGAATGAAGGAAAGAAATGGGGGATGCAGCCCAAAATTCACGCCGATGAATTAACGTCGTTTGGCGGAGCCGAGCTCGCCGCGAAAGTCGGGGCCGTTTCCGCTGATCATCTTGAACATGTTTCCGAAGCGGGAGTCCGGGCGTTGGGGGATGCAGGCGTTGTTGCGACGCTACTGCCGGGCGTTTCATTCTTTCTGAATCACGGATATGCAAATGCCCGGTCGCTGATTGACAACGGAGTAGCAGTAGCTATTGCATCTGATTTTAATCCCGGCTCATGCATGTCCTCCTCGATGCCGATGATGATGACGATCGCATGTACGCAGACGAAGATGTCGCCGGAGGAAGCGCTTGTTGCCTGTACGCTCAACGGCGCCGCAGCGTTAAGTCTGTCATCATCCGTCGGCAGTATTGAAGTTGGAAAAAGAGGTGATATGATTATTGCGGATGTCCCTGACTACAGGTATCTGGCGTATCATTTCGGAACAAACCACATTACGACGACAATCAAAAATGGAACTATCCTGGAATTTTGAAGTATGCAGCGAATAGTTGAATGCGTCCCGAACTTTAGTGAGGGACGGGACATCAAAACCATCAACGCAATTGCCGGTGCGATCACGGCTGTGCCCGGGGTAAAGTTCATTAGCGCCGAACCGGACAAGGATTACAACCGGACGGTCGTAACATTTATCGGAGAGCCCGGTGCCGTTGTCGAGGCGGCATTTCAGGCAACGAAAACCGCTGCGCAACTTATCGACATGACGCGACACAAGGGCGGGCATCCACGGCTTGGTGCAACCGATGTTGTTCCGTTCGTTCCGTTGCGCGGCGTCGAGATGCAAGATTGCGTGAGGCTTGCACATGAATACGGAAAACGAGTCGGAGACGAGCTGCGAATTCCTGTCTACTTGTATGAAGAAGCTGCAACCAAACCTGACCGGGAAAATCTTTCAATTATCCGCAGAGGCGAATACGAGGGGCTTGCGGAAAAACTGAAAGACCCGGCGTGGCTGCCCGATTATGGACCGGCGACGTTTAATTCCGCTTCGGGTGCAACCGTAACAGGCGCACGTGTGTTTCTCATTGCGTACAACGTGAATCTCACAACGAATGACACGAAGGTGGCGAAAGAAATCGCCGAGCGTATTCGCGAAAGCGGGAGAGTTGCCAAAGGCGCGGATGGCAAGCCGAAGCTTGATGGGTCAGGGAAGAAGGTGACGATTCCCGGAAGTCTAAAGTCGGTGAAGGCGATGGGTGTTTTGCTTGAGGCGCACAACATTGCACAGGTGTCAATTAACCTCACAAATTTTTATGTTACTCCGCCGCACGTTGCGTTTGAGGAAGTAAAAAAGGAAGCCGCTGCTCTCGGGGTTTCCGTGACGGGTAGTGAGTTGGTGGGACTCTCGCCACTCGAAGCGTTGCTTCTCGCGGGCAGATATTATTCACCGGACACTTCAGGGGAGGCGGAGTTGCTTCGAATCGCCGATGAGAAATTGGGCTTAAGTCAACTTGATACATTCGATCCACAAAAAAAGATTATCGAATACCAACTGTAAGGAATAGCATGGGAAAGAAAACTCTGACAGGATTTTTAGATGAACTTGCTTCGTCCTCGCCGGCTCCCGGCGGCGGTAGTGTGGCGGCACTCGCCGGTGCTCTTGGAGCTGCGTTGACATCCATGGTCTGCAATCTCACGATCGGAAAAAAGAAATACGCCTCCGTCGAAGATGAGATGCAGAAAATACTGAAAGGAGCAGAGGAGTTGCGTGCCCGGTTCACATTATTGGTTGAGAAAGATGCTGACGCCTTCAACAAGGTGATGGAAGTGTTGAGTCTGCCGAAGGATAACGAAGGCCAACGGGCGCTGCGCAGCGCTGCACTTGCAGCGGCAACGAAAGAAGCGACAATGATACCGCTCGAAGTGATGAAGCATTGCATCGATGCGATGGCGTTGACGCAGAACGTCGCTGCGAACGGAAACACAAATTCCATCAGCGATGCGGGGGTGAGCGCGTTAATGCTTCACGCGGCATGCGAAAGCGCCGCTCTGAACGTCAAAATCAATTTGAATGGAATTGATGACTCTGAGTTTGTCAATTGGAAAACTGACGAAGTGTTGTCGCTTCTGAAGACAAGCCGGATGATGCTGGAGGAAACTCAGATGATAGTGTCTGCAAAAATGAAGAAATAATTACCGTGTAGAATTGCCAGGCTCCTTGTTGTACTGCAATTCCAACCGTGAGAGTTGTTTGTCGTGGACACGATGTAGCAGAACGAGGCTGACGATCGCACCGATGAGTGCCAGCATCATGTCGGATTGAGTGTCCCAGACATACCCCTGTGTTCCGAGAAATGCTTCCGCAGAATCACCTGTTGCCACAGCGACCCACCATTCTACCAATTCATAGAAAGCGCTCACTGCAAGACAAATGCAGGCGACGAGAAAAAAAATCCATCGTTGTTTGCTGAGATGCAATTTGCGAATAAGAATTTCCCGTGCAACAACTGCAGGCACAAATCCCTGCATGAAGTGTCCAACCTTATCGTAATTATTTCTGTCTTGATGGAAGACCTCTTTGATGGTATTGAACAGAGGCACTTCTGCATACGTATAATGCCCGCCAATCATCAAAACAATCGCATGGGCGAGAATAAGCCAGTAGACAAGGGGGGTCAGTGGAAATATTTTAAATGTAGATGCCAGAATGACGAAGGCGATCAGGGCAGGAACTACTTCGAGGAACCACGTAAAGTAATCATGTGGCGTGATGAGAGACCAGATAAGCGCCGCGAAGAAGATAAGCAACCAGGCGGCAAGTTGTTTTCGTGGCATCATGTTCTCCTCTACATTAAACAGGCAGCGGCTGCGACAATGGCCGCTGTTTCAGTTCTAAGCCTTCGTTCCCCCAGACTTACTCTCAAAAATCCGGCGCTTTGTGCTTCCGCTATCTCCTTCTCGGTAAATCCCCCTTCCGGTCCGATACAAATACTAATTGAAGCATTTGTATTCTCCCGAATCAATTCCCCGAGGGTTGGTGATTTGATCTTCTCGTGGGGAATTATTTTCAGCGAGGCAGAGGATGCCGAAGAAATAAAATCCGTGAAGCTCCCCGGCTCATGCACTTTTGGCAATACGCAACGCTCGCTCTGTTTCATCGCAGCGAGCGCGAGCTTTTGCCAGCGATCAGTCTTGGCATGTCGTGGAATTGTCCGTTCGGTTATGAGGGGAAAGAACGCGTTCACGCCCAGCTCGGTACATTTCTCAACAAGGAAATCGAATTTGGAATGGTTTTTAAGCAGGCCCACCGCAAGAGTCACATCAACGGGTGATTCATGCAAGCCTGCATTCGTTGTCTGAATTGAACAACGTGCGGTTCGTTTGGTTATCTCTTCAATGGTCGCTTCGTATGCCTTCCCCATTCCATCGACAACAATTATCTGTGCACCGACAGGCTTCCGCATGACATGTGCAAGATGAGAAAATTCTTCTCCCTCAATCGTAAGGGAATCGGACAAGATGTTTTTCGGAAGAGTGTAGAAGTAATCCATACGGAATCAGAAAATCAGAATGCAGAACGGATACCGAGCACGAACTGGGATCTCGCCAGATTGTTGCGGGCGTATTCCGTCCGGACAACAATATCATACGGCAGCAAAAACACGACTCCGGCTCCATAGCCCGAGGCGAAAGAATTGAGATCGACTTTATCTCCACGGAACCATGTTGTCCCGGCATCCGCAAAAAGTTCCAGACTAATACCGAAACGCCACACGGCAAACTCCTGCGGTAATGGAATTGCGGAGAACACTATAGTCCGGGGTGTCACGAGCGGCCAGCGCAATTCCACAGAAGTTCCGAAAATATTCTCACCTTCAAATACTGTCGTGTAGTATCCGCGAATTCTTTCCCCATAACCGAAGTATGAGCGGGCGTAGGTGGGAATAACGCCGCCCGCGACAATCGAGCCGTGAATTCTGCTTGCAAACGTAAAATCAAGCGGCAGAGGAGTGAAGCGACGGAAGTCCGCCCCGAATCGCGTGAAGCTCAGTTGAGATTCACCGAATCCGTATTTTGCAACCGAGACCGCGAAAAATGTTCCCTGCGTCGTGTAATCGCGCAGATTGCGGGAGTCAAATGAGTAACTGATGCCGCCGAATAGAAACCTGTCCGTGCCGTTGCTTGCAACTGTCGCGCCCGGCCGGGCATCGGTGACGCTGACAATTTGATAGCCAAGCTGTACGCCGACATTTTCATAAATATTGAACCGCTTGCCGAGTACTCCGTTGATCTCGTAGTGCAGCTCGTCGAAGTTGCTTGTGTTTGCGATGGCAATATTACTTTTGTTTTTGATTCTTGAGAAAGAAAATGCGCCGCTGAAATAGAGATCGTTCTCGCGATCTATCCACGGATCAGAAAAGGAAAGAGCAAGCGATGGATTGTACCCGAGCACGATAGAGCCGAAGAGCTTTTGATTCAGCCCCCGGAAGTTATTATGAAGTAATCCTGCGCCATAGAAAGGCTTCTTCGGATCGCCTTCGCGAAATCCGAAGATTGGAAGGGGAATGATATACCATCGTTCATTCACATCCACGATCAGCAGGTTTCGCCCGCCGACAGGGACCACCGTTACGTCAACACGCGTGAACAGCCCGGTGCTGTAAATTCTTCCGCGGTCAAACTCGACGAGATCCGGCGTTGCATCCATGCCTGCCTTGAGCGTCATCTCGCGTGTTATCACAAATTCCTTGGTCTTCTCGTTGCCGATGACGACCACCGTGTCGATGATGCCGTACGAAGCGCGGTTGATCACCCGTGCTGTGTCGGTTTGTGCCGCTGCCCGCAATAGCAGGAATGACAACATTACAATAAGAACGGAGATTGTCCGGATCATTTTAAGATGAGAAAAACGAAACAGCGGTTGTTCTTGCGAGCAACCGCCGGTATGGAGGAATTTGTGATTGTGTATTACGCGATTTCGGCAAGAACATTTCTATCATCTAAAAATTCGACCGGTGCTGCATCACGTCCATGTTCCCACATTAGGGAGAAGAACCAGATGTCGCTTTCACCAATACAGAAATCCGCCGGTGTGAACGACATGTTTGAGTCAAGAGGCTTTTCAGATCGCTCAGGGTTGTACTCTGCATCCCAGCCGAATGCTTCTCCTTTCCATGGTTTACCTGTCTTGTGAAGTGTGAAAGCGAATCTCTTAACTACTTCAATATCCGGGATAACTACCGGTATAGACGAAAATTCACCATTTGATTTGATTCGTACTTTAGCGGTGGCCATGTTTCTTCGCCTCCTTATTCCAAGCTTCCAACAAATGTTCGCGATGCTTGTCGATTATTTTTTCTATTTGATTCAACTCGTGCTTTCGAAATCCCACCGATTTTACAAGTGATGTTGGATTAATCCAATATTTCGCTTCCATATTCTCTTTTCCGACATGAACATGCGGTCGTTCTGCAATATCCGCTTCGTAAAACCAGAAGCGGAAGCCTAATACTCTCAATACGACAGGCATCTTTTACTCTATTGATCGTGTTGAAAGGCAATGTTTTCCGTAAATCTAAGTGCTCGATTTCTCCATCTCTGCTTGGTACTCTTCAATCGGTGGACAAGCACACATAATGTTGCGGTCGCCATACGAATTATTCACACGCGCAACTGCCGGCCAGAATTTGTTGTTGCGAAGATAACTGAGAGGGTAGACCGCTTTGTAACGCGTGTACTTGTGGTTCCACGTTTCACTCAGCGCTTCCTGCGCGGTGTGCGGCGCATTCTTCAGGACGTTGTCTTTCGGATCGGCTTTACCGTCGATCACTTCCTGGATTTCATGCCGGATGGAAATCATTGCCTCGGCAAACCTGTCAAGTTCGGCTTTCGACTCACTTTCGGTCGGCTCGATCATCAGCGTTCCGGCAACGGGAAAGGAGACTGTCGGCGCATGGAATCCGTAGTCCATCAGTCGTTTACCGATGTCTTCGACTTCAATGCCTGCGTTCTTGAATCCACGCGTATCCAGAATGAACTCATGTGCAACACGGCCATTCGTGCCCTGATACAAGACCGGATAATCTTTCTCCAGTTTCGCCTTCAAATAATTTGCATTGAGGATCGCAAGCTTCGTCGCGTTCGTAACACCTTCACGCCCGAGCATTGTAATGTACGCGTACGAAATCAGCAGGATGCTTGAGCTTCCCCACGGTGCAGCCGAGACAGCGTGAATTGCTTTCTCTCCGCCAACCTTAATCACGGGATGGCCGGGAAGATATTCTGCAAGTTCCTTTGTAACGCAAATTGGTCCCATGCCCGGACCGCCGCCGCCATGAGGGATGCTGAATGTTTTGTGGAGGTTGATATGGCAAACGTCCGCTCCAATCATCGCGGGACTCGTAAGTCCAACCTGTGCGTTCAAGTTTGCGCCATCCATATACACCAACCCGCCATGCTGATGAATGATCGAGCAAACTTCACGGATCGCTTCTTCGAAAACCCCATGCGTCGACGGATACGTCACCATCAATGCCGCAAGATCCTTGCTGTGTTCCCCAGCTTTTGCGCGCAGATCGTCGAGGAGAATGTTGCCTTGTTTGTCCGTCTTGACAACGACAACGTTCATTCCCGCCATGACAGCGCTTGCCGGATTGGTGCCGTGTGCAGATTGAGGGATAAGCGCAACATTCCGGTGAGCTTCGTTTCTATCCCGATGATATGCCCTGATCACCATCAATCCCGCGTATTCACCCTGCGCGCCGGAGTTCGGCTGCAAGGACGCGGCGGCAAATCCTGTAATGGAGCAGAGTTGTGACTCCAGGGTCTTGAATATCTCCTGGTAACCTCCGGCTTGATTGACCGGAACGAATGGATGCAGCCCGCCGAATTCTTTCCATGTTATGGGAATAAGCTCTGCCGTTGCATTGAGTTTCATTGTACATGAACCGAGAGGAATCATCGAGTGAACAAGTGACAGGTCTTTGTTCTCCAACGATTTCAAATAACGAAGCATCTCCGTTTCGGAGTGATACGAATTAAAAACAGGATGCGTCATAAACGGGCTCGTCCGCTTGAACGTTTCGGGGTACGACACGTCGACTCCGGCGAATAACGTGTCGCTTCCGTTCAAGCCGTGTTTGATCTCCGCGGCTTCTGCAAACACTGCAACGATGTTTTTGATATCATCCGGAGATGTTGTTTCATCAAGAGAAATGCAAATAGTGGTCTCATCGCAGTAGTGGAAATTTATCTCCGCAGTTTCCGCTATTGCACGGATGCGCTCCGCCGATCCGACTCTTATTTTCAGCGTATCAAAGTAGAGGACGTTCGTCTGTTCATATCCGAGTTTGATCAATTGCTTTTCAAGGGCAACGGTCAGCCCGTGAATGTTGCGGGCGATGCGCCGCAATCCTTCGGGTCCATGATACGCTCCGTACATGCCTGCAATGATCGCAAGCAGCGCTTGCGCTGTGCAAATGTTGGACGTTGCTTTCTCACGGCGGATATGCTGCTCACGTGTCTGCAGCGTCATGCGGTAGGCGTTGTTGCCGTTCGCATCGACAGACACGCCGATGATGCGTCCGGGCATGTGGCGGATGTATTCATTTTTCGTTGCCATGAATGCGGCATGCGGTCCGCCATAACCGAGCGGAACGCCGAACCGCTGCGAGGAACCAACGACAACATCGGCACCGAACTCGCCCGGCGGAGTAAGCAGCACAAGGCTCATCAGATCCGCGGCAACTACAACAAGAGCGCCGGCATCGTGCGCCATGCGCGTGAAGTCATGATAATCGCGCACTGCGCCATCCTGAGCGGGATACTGAAGCAATGCACCGAAGTACGATTCATCTAAGCGGCTGTTGGCGTGTGAACCGAAGACCAGTTCAAAGCCAAGTGCCCCGGCCCTTGTTCGAAGCACGTCCACCGTCTGTGGAAGAACAGTATCCGAAACAAAAAACTTATTTGCGTTTTCCTTGCCGGCACTATGCGTCACGATGCCGTGCAGCATTGCCATGCCCTCCGCTGCAGCGGTTGCTTCATCCAGCAACGATGCGTTTGCGACCTCCATGCCGGTCAGGTCCATGACCATGGTTTGGTAATTGATGAGTGCTTCGAGCCTGCCCTGCG
>JBKJJX010000324.1:0-2831 GCA_046597825.1 Bacteroidota bacterium
CCACCACGTCGAAGACATCTTCGAATGTTTCAAACGGAACAGACAAGCACCTGCTGCCGAAAAACGCCCGAGCTGCCGCTTCGCTATAGGCTCCGTGAACACCTTGAAATGCAACTCGCATGAAATGATTCGGTCAAAATGAAAAGGACAGTTCATCTCTATGGTAATTGAATTCCGTTACTTCATCAATACTATCTTCTTGGTGGAGGAAAAACTTCCGGATGTCAGGCGATAAAAATATATGCCGCTCGACATCTTGCTGGCATCGAATTGGACGTCATATTTGCCGGGTAACTTTTCCTCATTCACCAGCGTTGCAACCTCCCGCCCCAAAACATCGAACACGTTTAACTGTACAAACCCGGAACTCGCAACCCGAAACTGGATCCTTGTTGTTGGGTTAAATGGATTCGGATAATTCTGGTAGAGTTCAAATTGCGTGGGCTTGCTTTCCGGTTCACCCACTGTTGCAGCGGTGGCAGGGAAGAACATCTCCAGCGCATTATCCACATGCGCTCGCCAATTGCCCCAGCTATGTCCTTCATGGTATTCGATGTAGTTGTGCGTATATCCTTTTGATTGAAGGATGGGAATAAAGTTGCGAACCAACGGAATCAACTGCGCAATGTCATACGTCCCAAGATCCATGTAGAATTTGAGATTCAGGCGGGGCGAATTCTGAAATCCCGACGAGATAGAACTCTGGATGTTGCTGGATTGCGCCGCAACGTTGCCGAATACTTCCGAATGCGAGTACGCGAGCCACAAAGCGATGTTGCCGCCATCCGATGCGCCGAGTGTTGCGCGACTCGCAGGATTTCTTCTCGTCCGGTAGCGCGCATCAACGTACGGCATAATCTCATTGACGATGAAACGCGTGAATTGAGGTTGTTGGGTAGTTCTATATTCTGCAGTCCGGTTTACAGGCGGCACGAATACAGCGATGACGGGTTTGATTCTGTTCTGCGAAATCAAATAATCGATCACGTTGTTTGCCTGTGCAAGCGTTACATACTCAAGCCCATCATGAAACAGAATCACGCCGAAGCTGTCGGTTGATCCTTCATAATTCGGCGGCGTGTAAATGCGAATGGTTCGTGAATTGCCAAGATCCGTTGAGTAGAACACCGTGTCCCGCAATATGCCGTGTGCAATGGCGGGGTAGTATTGAATTTCCGGCGCAGGAATGTACGCAGGCATCCGCAATTCTGAGTTGGGGCCAAAACCGCCCGATACGGTGAAAGGATTTCGGGGGTCGAGAATCCAGTTTCCATCCACAACAAACTTGTAATCCAACCGCGCAGATGATTCGAACGTCCGGGCGTAATACCAGAGATTTGTTGTCGAAAGCCGGGTCATCGGAAAAGCGGATGCCGTCCAGCCGTTCGCATCACCCGGAACTGTAACAGACCCGCCATTGCCGCGGTAAAGAAACACGACGTTCAGGTTCTGTTCAATAAGGGGAAAGGCCGGGACTGCAGTCATGAAGCTGTCAACAATTGCGCTCCGTTCAGCTTCAGATACGGAATTCACTCTGCTGAGAAAATCCTGGAACGTCTGAGCAGTACCTAATGTGGAAGCGACCATAAAAAAGAAAGAAAGGAGTAAATATTTCATATCGGTAAACTTAATGTGGAGAATGTGACGGTGATCCTATGTTCTTATTCCAATTTATCGATTTAATAGCTCAGAAGTTTGCGCCTCGATGCATTCATTTTTATATTGCCACAGCACTTTAAGGGACGAAGAGAAATGAACTGCAGCAATTGTGGAAGCGATCTCGGTACAGCGTCAAAGTTTTGTCCAAAATGTGGCGTTGCAATTGAACCTGCAGATAGTCCACTGCTTGTGTCGGAACGTAAAGCGTCAACGCGGCGCGTGGCCATGATCCTGTTTCCTATTGCGCTCATTGCAGGTATTGTAATCTTCATTCGTTACATTGATCCGTCTGTAAATCCGATAATAAAATCACAACCTGTTGTTGCTGCACCCGCGGAGTACGATTCCAATTTCGTAACGATGACAAATATTTCTTCAGAAGAAGAAGGTGGTGACCTGGTCTTCTCGCTCTCCGACCTGAAACAACATCGCCTTGTACGGTTTGAATATAATGGAGGCCAGACTCCGCGCTCCGTCATGGCATATCTTGCACCGACCGGACAGGTCGTTACCGCAATCAGCATCAGTGATCATTGCGGCTCAACGGAATTCAAAATCAAAGACAATAAAATATACTGCGCCCATTGTCCTTCGTACTGGGATATGATGACGATGGAAGCCTTCGCTTGCTGCGCAAAGTATTATCCCGACCCGATTCCGAGCAGAGTCGCGGGAGATAAGGTACGCGTTGCAAAAGTCTTTGTAGAAAAATGGGCCGGCAGGCTGTAACGTTTGACGCCATTTTTGGGTTGTGCTTACCGTAATGATTATCAATAAACCGAGTTTATTCAATCACTAATCACGAGGAGGGTTCATCATGTCGAAAAGAATGCTACAGCTTGGTTCACTTTGTCTTTTTCTGTTCGCACTGATTGCAGTTGGTAACGCTCAAACATGGAGCGATCAGCAGAGCGGAACGGCCGGACACTTTTCCAGCGTACAATTCATAAATGATCAGATTGGATACGTGTCGGGAACTGATGGCATTGTGCTGAAGACTACCAATGGCGGGACAACGTGGGTGCGACAGACGACCGGCAATACCGGTTCATTTTCGGACCACTATTTTGTCGATGCGAATACCGGTTGGGCGGTGGGACAAGGCGGCGTTATAAAGAAGACGACAGACGGAGGAACGACGTGGAGTTCACAAAATAGCGGAACGACTTTCT
>JBKJJX010000038.1:0-2738 GCA_046597825.1 Bacteroidota bacterium
TTCACAAAATAAAACGGGCGCTGTCCCCACCTTGACAGCGCCCGCATTGAAATGATTGCAACTCTTTAGCTCTTTGTCCGCGCCAGAATCTTTTCCATCTCATCCATCACCTTGTTCATCTTCGTCATCGTAATGGTAAACGGTTTCGATGTCGTCATATCAACGCCCGCTTTTTTCAGCAGATCAATCGCGTACTCCGAACCGCCTGACGAGATGAACTGCATGTATTTCTTCGTCGCCTCTTTATCGCCTGCAAGCACGGGTTCTGCAAGAGCGGCCGAGGCGGTGAACGACGTCGCATATTGATACACGTAAAAATTATAGTAGAAATGCGGAATGTACATCCATTCTGATTTGACTTCATCACCCACAATGCAAATCCCCTTGTCGTGCCCGTAATACTTCCGGGTGATTTGCAGGTACAAATCGTTCAGCTTATCACCTGTCAACGACTCGCCACGTTCCGCCATGTCGTGTATCCGCATTTCGAATTCTGCAAACTGCGTCTGCCGGAAAAATGTCCCCTTCATCCCTTCGACGTAACCGCCAAGAATTGACAAGCGGATTTTGTCGTCTTTGATTGACTTCAGCATGTAATCATTCAACAACACTTCGTTGAATGTTGAAGCAACCTCAGCAGTAAAAATAGGGTAGCCCGCAGTCGGATACGGCTGGTTCTTGTTCGAGAGGTAGCTTTGCATCGTGTGCCCGAGTTCGTGCGCGAGCGTGCGAACGTCGTTGTACTTGCCGTTGTAGTTCAGCAGCATAAAGGGATGTACATCGTATGCCGCCCCGTTCGAATATGCACCCGATCGTTTTCCTGTTGTGGGCTCAAGATCGATCCATCGTTCGTTGAACGCCTTTTGAACAACGTCAACATAGTCTTTGCCGAGTGGAGTAAATGCCGCAAGGATCTGGGTCTTCGCCTCGTCCGGCGTATACGCGAGATCGACATTTTTTATCAACGGAGCGTACAGATCGGAATAGTAGAGCGTATCAACACCTAACATTCGTTTGCGCAATGCGAGATAGCGTTGCAGCGTTGCGAGATTGTTGTTAACGTTCTCGACGATGCTCCTGTACACCGCAACCGGGATATTGTTGGCATTCAGCGCACGCTCTATTGCAGAATTGTAATTCGATGCACGAGCGAAAAACATATTTTTTTTCACCTCTCCATACGTCATCGTTCCAAATGTAGAACGGAACTCGTTGAGCTTGTTGAAGAATGTTTTGAAGACAAGCCTCCGGTCGTCCCGATTGGACGAAGCCCGGTACAACTCGAACGCAGACTTGTTGATCGTGACTTTCTTTCCATCGCTCAGCGTAACTTCGGGATACGGAAAATCAGCATCAGTAAAAATGCCGTACGTGTTCGAAGAGGCATCCGCAACAAGAGCTGCATCCGCTAGGATTTTTTCTTCGCCTTCGGTGCCGGTGTGAGCCTTGCGTCGCAGAATGTCATTCAAATAAAATTTGTAGACGGCAAGCCCTTTGTCGCTTGCGATCCATTGTGCGACCTTTGTCGAGTCGATGGAAAGAATTTCGGGCTCGAGGAAAGCAGACTTGGCGCCCATATCCGCTCCCATCTGACTCATATCCTGCACCATGCCATGAAACTTCGAGTCACGCGTGTCGCGGTCCGAACTCAGACTTGTGTACAGATACAAACGGTTGAATTCCTTGGCGAGTGCATACACGGCGTCGAGCGCTTTCAGCAATTGCTGCGGCGATGAATTTAACGTTCCTTTGTATTCCGCGACCTTTGGATATTCCGAGATGAATTTTGACTTTGCCTGCTGCCACGATGTTTCTGTCGGATACAGGTCAGCGAGATTCCACTTCCATTTGTCAGGGACCTTCGAACGATCACGTTCCTGTGCATTACCATAGAAGAATAACGACAGGGTGAGAATAAGCAGAAGCGCGGAGCGTCGCATGATTTTTCCTTTCTCGATGAATGACCAGTTTGATTGGATGCAGAGGCAGTTGCTTGTACGAAAGCCGGAAGAAATGGTTACGTCAATCGCCGGATAAATCCTTTTTTGGCATAAAGGTTACAGCGGGAACTCCTTCAGATAGTTCCACGATAGCGCTGACGTAGAAACCATTGAAAGAATCTTATGTGTGAAGTTCGTTTTCTAAAAAAATCCAACGGCTCTGAGCATTTTACTTGGAACAGGCTACCCTTGCTTCATCCGCCCCAATATCTCTTCCATCTCATCCATGACGCGGTTCATCTTTTTCATGGTGAGCTCGAATGGCTGGGATGTCGTCATGTCCACGCCGGCCTTCTTGAGTAACTCAATGGGGTAATCAGATCCGCCGGAAGAGAGAAGCTGCATGTACCGTTTCGTCGCTTCGGTATCGCCGGCGAGCACCTGCTCGGAGAGCGCCGCTGACGCCGTGTATGAGGTCGCATATTGGTAGACGTAAAAGTTATAATAGAAGTGCGGGATATGTGCCCATTCGACTTTCATCTCCTCATCAACCACAATGATTCCTTTCTCGTGGCCGTAGTAGCGTTTCACCAACGCATCATACAATTCACTGAATGTCTCGCCGGTAAGCGACTCGCCCTTCTCCGCCGTCTCGTGAATCTTCAATTCAAACTCCGAGAACTGCACCTGACGGAACACGGTGCCGCGAATACCGTCGAGATAATTTCCGAGCAACGAAAGCCGGATGCTGTCGTCTTTGATGGTCTTGAGCATATAGTCCATCAGCAGCGCTTCGTT
>JBKJJX010000049.1:0-15993 GCA_046597825.1 Bacteroidota bacterium
TAGCTTATTGAGTTGCAGATAATCCGCGTAATAAAGAGGAGACTCTCGTCGTGCCATAGTTAGCCTTTACGTGTAACGACTGCGAAACCGATTTTCCGATTTACGGTGGACAGCCACGCCATTCCGCTGATACGTCCGATTGTGTTCATGTGGAATTGAGTGAGTTTCTGTGAGGCCGGAGTTAGATAACCAAAAGTCTTTGACAAAATCAAGGATGACGTCAACCCGGTAGTATCTCTATTTGGAAGCACACGTCATTCCGAAATGACATGGGTTGGGAGGACTAAGCTTGATTTGAAACTGAAACATTGCCGTCAACCCCGGAATGCCGCAAGATGTGAGTGGACACTGCGGGCAAGTCCGTCAAGGTCATATCCGCCTTCAAGGACCGAAACAATTGGTGCAATGTCCTTCACAAGCTTTGTCATCTTTCCAAATGATTCCTCCGTTAGTTTCATTCCACCCAAAGGATCGTTGTTGTGGGCGTCGAATCCAGCTGAGATCAAAAGCAGTTCGGGTTTGTAATTCTCAAGCGCAGGAACAACTTCCTCGCTGAATGCCCCAAGATATCGTTCTTCTCCGGTTCCTGCAGGAAGAGGAATGTTGAGAGTAAACCCTTTTCCTTTGCCGATTCCTTTTTTTCATCACGGGCCCCCGTGCCGGGATAGAACGGATATTGATGCAGGCTGACATAGAACACTGTCGGGTCTTCTTCAAAAATATGCTGCGTGCCGTTACCGTGGTGAACATCCCAATCGAGAATGGCGATGTTCTTTACGTTGCACACTCGTTGCGCGTACCGCGCACCGACTGCCACGTTATTAAAGAGACAGAAACCCATTGGCCTTTCTTTTTCCGCATGATGTCCGGGCGGACGAACAGTACAGAAGGCATTCGTCACGTTGCCGTCGAGAACTGCGTCAATTGCATTTGTTACCGCGCCGGCCGCAAGCATTGCGACATTGAACGACTCACGCCCTGCGTGTGTATCGCCTTCATCCAGCATTCCTCCGCCATTCTCCGCAGTCTGCTTTACAAATTTGAACATCCTACCCGTATGCACCGCGAGAATGTCTTCTTCCGTAGCGGCGGCCGGTTGAATATGCGTCAACACATTCCACAAATCTGTTTGTGCAAGATGGGCTATGAGGCTCCGAAGACGCTCCGGACGTTCGGGGTGACCGGCAGGAGGCGTATGCAGAAGGAATTTCTTGTCGTACAAGAAACCGGTCGTGTTCATTTTTCTTTTTCCAGTCTGTGACACAAGATAACAAGGCTTCACCAATTTTCAACGTAATTGTATGCGCATCCCCGCGGCTCTTACTTTTCCAGGAATACAATGAAATTTTCGACGAAGCTTGTCGGTGGTACGCTTTTGCGTCGCCATAGGCGCTTTTTAGTGGATGTACGGCTGGATGATGGCAGCATTGTGACCGCACATTGTCCCAACTCCGGAACGATGGTGGGTTGTTCTGACACACGATCGCACATACTCTTGTCCGAGAATAACGACCCGCACCGGCGTAATGCGTACACATGGGAACTGATCCGTGTCCACAAGTCATGGGTCGGCGTGAACACGATGCTGCCCCGCAAAATTGTAGCGCAGGCAATCCGGGATAAACTCATTCCTCTTTTGTCTGATTACAGTGAACTTTTCCCCGACGCCGAATACGGACGCGACAAGAAAATCGATATCATGATGCACGGACCCGAGCAGAATACGTTCGTCCACGTTCATCATGTTGCATGGGCTGAAAACAGAATCGCAAAATTTCCGGAAACGCCAAATGCCCGGGCATGCCAGACAATGAAGGATCTGAGCGAGATTGCCGAACAGGGACATCGTGCTGTTGCATTTTTCTTTGTGCAGCGTGGCGACTGCGATGTGTTCTCGCCCGCAATTGATGTTGACGCCGAATTTGGCAAGATTCATAAAAAGGCGGTCAAGAGCGGAGTGGAGATTATTGCATACCGCGGAATAGTTTCGCCCGGGGAAATTTCGCTCGGTAATCCAATTCCATGTGGTGTTGATTGACCTCTCCGCCGCCAAGTGCGACGTATGATTTTTTTTCCCCGGCATGTTCTCATCCAACCTCAAAGAAGTCCTCGGCGACATTATTGACGGCAAAATCGTCAAACGCGCAAAGCATGAACTCAAGTGGGAAGGCCGCGAGGTCTCACTTGAGTTTATCGATGTCCTCATCCAACACGGTTACAAATCCACCACGGTTGACAAAGTAGAAATCCAGCCCGGCGAGCGGGCTCCCGCGTTTTATCTCGACAAGGGGGTGGCGTACTTCGGCTGGGTCTTCTGGGAAAAATTCTCGCAGCTTAAACTCCGCAAACTCTTCGGCTCAGTCATTCGAAACAGAGAAGGCGACTGGGCAATCCAGATTTCTTCAAAACGGAACACGGTTATCTACGCCAACGCCGCCCTGAAAATAGAAATGGATATTGAAAATCCCTCCGGATTCTAAAAATTCAAAACTATGCCCGAACTCCCCGACCTTCTTTATATCCAAAAGTATCTCAGGCGAAGCGTCGTCGATCGCACGATTATCGGTGTTCGGATAAAAGAACCGATCGTGCTTCGTGTGGCGATCAGTGACTCATTCGAAACTATACTTCCCGGAAAGCAGATTCTCAGTTGCGATATTCGTGGTCCTTTTCTCAGGCTCGGACTCTCAGCCAATCTTGAACTGATTCTGAACCTCATGCTCGCAGGAAAACTTCAGCATCAACTGCCGGGAGAAAAAGCAGTCGGGCATTTGAGTTTTTCACTTTCATTGGATAATCAATCTAGTCTGCATGTATGTGATGAACAAAAGATGGCGAAAGCGTACCTCGTACAAGCCGGTGATTACGCTACAGTCCCGAAGTATCGGGAACAGGGAATTGATATCATGAGTCCGGCGTTCACGCCCGAGACGTTTAAGGAATTGGCAAAGAAACATTCACGCAAGCAAGTCCGCGTCTTCATCAACGATCATACAATCCTGAATTCCATTGGCAACGCCTATGCTGACGAGATTCTGTTCGATGCGAAGATTCATCCCAAAACATTCGTCAGCAAACTCAGTGAACAAGAGATCAAACGGCTTCATCATTCTATTCTCTCCGTGATGAGATGGGGAATTGAAAGCGTAGAAAATGCAGCGCAGCCAATTCATGTGAAAGTGAGAGAACATATGAAAGTTCGCAACCGCAAAGGCGAGCCATGTCCCCGATGCGGAACCACGATTCGCCGTGAAGGCGTTCGCGGCCACGATGTTTTCTTTTGTCCGGTGTGTCAGCCCGCCTCACGCAAGCTCTTTATCGATTGGAATAAAACATAGATTGAATACAAGCCAGACCTGCGGTATATTTGAATAGGCAGTGATAACGACTGCTTGTCTTCAATTATCAGCAGGGATGCCATGACTCTCACCGAATTACTTCATACTCACTCAAAACAAATCGTCGAAGAAGCCACCGGGTTCTTGCACAGATCGCATCTCCCCAATTACGAAAAAGCCGGCACAAAAAATTCGCATCATCGTATTGTGGCGTTGTACACCCTTGCGTCGCGTGCCGTACAGGAACGGAATGTGGGACCGATGATTGCGCATGCCGAAACAATAGCGCGGGAACGATTTGAGCAAGGCTTCGATCTTTCCGAAGTGCAGACAGCGTTCAATGTACTCGAAGAGGTTATGTGGCGCTACATCATCAAAGAAATGTCGCCTACCAATCAGGCTGAGGCTCTTGGCCTGGTGGGTACAGTACTCGGTCAGGGCAAGGACACACTTGCGAGAACGTACGTTTCACTTGCCAGCAAGACGAAAGCACCGTCGTTGAACTTACAATCGTTGTTTGCCGGAACGGCGGGCTGATTTTTTTCAATATTAAGGAGCACACCGTGATTCACACAATAACCGACTTCGAGCATCAATGGTCTGCAGAAATCGAATCGACACAGAAAGTTCTGAAGCATCTCAGGAATGATTCACTAACCAAAATAATTCATCCCGATGTCCGGACGCTCGGGAGACTCGCGTGGCACATCGTCATGACGATTCCGGAAATGATGGGAAAAACCGGACTGACAATCGCCGGACCGAAAGAACACGATCCGATTCCTGCAACTGCAAAGGAAATTCTGAAAGGCTACAGCGATGCTGCGATCTCGCTGCTTGATGAGGTGAAGAAAAACTGGAAGGATGCAACGCTCGAAGAGAAGGACGAGATGTACGGAGAGAAATGGAAACGGGGCTATACGCTTCAGGCATTAATCAATCACGAGATTCATCACCGCGGTGAAATGATTGTGCTGATGCGAATTGCCGGACTCGCGGTGCCGGGTGTTTATGGTCCGACACGCGATGAATGGGCGCAGTTTGGGATGACACCGCCCGCAATATGAGTCCGCCCTCAAGCAAATCAAAAATCCAAAAAGCCTACAACCTCACTGCCGACGAGTACGCTGACAAATTCTTTCACGAGTTCGATTATAAGCCGTTCGACCGGATGGTGCTTGAACGGTTCGCGAAGGATACGAAGGGCAAAGGACTTGTGTGCGATATGGGATGCGGGCCGGGAGAAGTGGCTGCCTTTCTTTACAGCCTCGGCTCTCACGTGGTGGGCGTCGACCTTTCCGATGGAATGATTCGCAAAGCGAAAGAGCTGAGTCCCGCTATTGAATTTCGCTACGAAGAGATGACGCAGCTTTCTTTCAAGGAGAATGAGCTTGCAGGCATTGCAGCCTTCTACTCCATCGTTCACTTCAAGGTTGACGAGCTCGAAGACGTTTTCGCGGAATTCTTTCGTGTGTTGAAACCAGGCGGACTTCTTCTCTTCAGTTTTCATATCGGACGTGAGACGAAACATCTCGATGAATTTCTCGGCAAGAATGTTTCAATCGACTTTACGTTTTTCCAGACGGATGATGTCCTCAAAGAATTACGAAAAACTAATTTTACTGTGCAGGATGTTTTGATCCGCTATCCGTATGAAGATGCTGAGTACCCGAGCAGGCGTTGTTACATCTTCGCCACGAAATGAAATCCCCTGATGAACACGGATAAAGATTACTTCTCGAAACAGTCCGCTGACTATGCTCTCTACAGGCCGCGGTATCCCGATTCACTCTTCGCATATCTTGCCAACCTGGTTCCTTCACACAGTTGCGCGTGGGACTGCGCGACCGGAAACGGACAGGCCGCTCTTGGATTGGCAGATCATTTTCAAAAAGTCATAGCAACGGATTTCAGCGAAGCACAATTGGCCGGAGCGTTTCATCATCCGAAAATTCAGTACATGACTGCCCGGGCCGAATCATCCGGAATCTCTGCAGCGTCTGTTGAGCTGGTAACAGTTGCTCAAGCTCTTCATTGGTTTGATGTGAATGCGTTTTACGCGGAGGTCAATCGAGTACTCAGTCCCGGCGGAGCAATTGCAGTTTGGAGCTACACCTTAAACACAATTGAACCATCCGTCGACGCTATTGTACGCCACTATTACGACGAGATCGTGGGTCCATATTGGCCTCCGGAGCGGCGCTTTGTTGCCGATGGATACAGATCGCTGCCATTTCCCTTTCGTGAAGTACAACCGCCGAGGGTTGAAATGGAAACCGTGTGGCAGTTGGAACACCTTCTCGGCTATCTGCGCTCATGGTCCGCCACGCAACGCTACATTGAACGGAACAATGTAGACCCGACGGAAGAACTTGATGGCAAGCTGCGCACTGTGTGGGGCCCGGCCGAAATAGAAAAGCTTGTCCGATGGCCGTTGAACCTGCGCGTTGGATTCAGGAAATAAACGCCTTTGTATTGTTGGGGAAGTTTTTGTTCATTGTTGCTGAAGATATTCGCGTTGTACAATAGCAGAGTTACCAAAACGTTCATCCTGTTTTCATTCTGCCTGCTCGTTTTAATCCCACCGGTAAACGGGCAACCCAAACAAAAAACTCCATTGGAAGGATTGCAGTCCATCCCATTCCCTCCAAAGACTATTCCGGAAGCATTACACCGGTGTCCGATTGATCGCGATACGCTTGTCGACTCTGCAACGAAGGAAATTGATCGCTACATAGCGGAACCACAATCGAAGCGACTGTTGAATTCGTCACCTTCAAAGTTGACGGCCAGGGAGCTGCAGGCAAAGAAAAAACTGAACAAGGAAATTCTTCAAAGTAAAAACAGCATCTCCCGGCTTCTGGCAAATGCAGCAGATTCATCCGCCAAAGAACTGTTAGATCAGGTACGGATAATCGGAGAAGAGCTTGACTCCATAATCAAGAATTGTGCAACAGGGAAAGCAGTTTCAGATTCTGAGTGTGTGAATGTGGCAGAACACCAGGCATTGATGAAGCGCAGGGAGGTTTCATTTGATTTTATCCGTCACGTGCGTTCATCGTGGGGCGGAATGATTGACTCCTTGAAAATAATTTTCGATACGAGAACGAAACTGGCTGAACAGGTCTCAACAACAGAGTCTCAAGAACAAAATCACGAACTGTGGAAGATCGTCCGTGAAGTTCTTGAGAAAGAAGAACAGATAACGAAGCTAGTCGTCCAATTTTCCAGGTAGGGATACTATGAAATTCTTTTTGCTCGCAATACTTCTCTCCATCGGCGTTGTCCTTTTCGCCCAGGACAATCCTTATTCCCGTCCCGTTCATACATTCTCAATCGTTGCGCGAGACAGCATCACCGGAGATATGGGCGTTGCAGTCCAGTCGCATTGGTTTAGCGTCGGTTCGCTCGTTACGTGGGCGGAGGCGGGCGTTGGCGCAGTCGCGACACAATCATTCGTGGATCCTGCATACGGTCCGCTTGGTCTAGACTTGATACGTGCCGGGAAGACAGCAAATCAGGCACTTGAAGGATTGCTTGCCGCCGATCCCGGCAAGGATGTCCGCCAGGTCGCCATGATCGATGTGCAAGGAAATGTTGCAGCACATACGGGCAGCAAGTGCATTCAAGCGGCGGGACACATTGTCGGGAAAAATTATTCCGTACAGGCAAACCTGATGCTGAACGACAAGGTCTGGCCTGCAATGTCGAAAGCGTTTGAAAATGCGAAGGGCGATCTCGCAGAGAGAATGCTCGCGGCCCTCGACGCGGCGCAATCGGTTGGCGGCGATATCCGCGGGAAGCAATCCGCCGCTATTCTTATTGTAAAGGGAAAGTCAACAGGAAGGCCATGGGCAGACCGCGTGATGGAATTGCGCGTCGAAGACCATGAAGACCCGCTGAAAGAACTGCGGCGCGTCGTTGACGTACAACGGGCATATGAACACATGAATCAAGGCGATCTTGCAGTCGAACATAACGATGTCGACGCGGCGTTGCGGGAATATGGCGCAGCAGAGAAAATGTTTCCGAAGAATCTGGAGATGAAGTTCTGGCATGCCGTCGCGCTCGTGAATGTCGGTCGGGTAAAAGATTCTCTTCCGCTCTTCAAGGAAATCTTTGCACAGGATATAAACTGGGCAACTCTTGTTCCACGGCTTCCCGCTTCGGGAACGCTGACGGCGGATGAAAAAACTATAAAAGAAATTCTGGCTGTCTCCCCAAAAAAATAAATAAACAAAGCGTTCGCATCTCTTTCCTCATTATTTTTTCTAACAGCGGTACTTATGGCTAAACCCTTTTCAGGCATTTTAGAAATCGATTCGCGGCGGTTCGGGTTTGTGCGTACGCCCTCACCCACAATGAAACAAACGCCCGGCGATGTGTTTGTTCCGCCTGCAATAGTTAGTAAAAACAATCTGCGCACGGGCTGCTTTCTGGAAGGTGTTGCAGAAGAGAAAAAAAACAAAAGTCCTGAGGCATCGCTCATTGAAAAGGTCAACGGACTTTCGCCCGAGGAATGGAAGAAAGTAAAAGAGTTCAGCCAGCACGAAGTTATATCGCCTGATGAAGTCATCAAGCTGGAAGGACCGAAATCCAACATCTCAATGCGTGTCGTTGATTTATTTTGTCCGCTGGGAAAAGGTCAGCGTGCCCTCATCGTTTCTCCCCCGAAAGCCGGCAAAACAATGCTCATGCAGCAACTTGCGTTCGCCATCAGCCACAACAATCCCGAAATTGATTTGCTCGTGCTGCTAATCGATGAACGGCCTGAAGAAGTAACGGACATGAAACGGACGATTCGGGGAGAAGTCTTTGCAAGTTCGAGTGACAGTGAACGCGGCGCACACGTCCGGCTCGCGCAGCTCGTTCTGGAATACGCACGGCGAAAAATTGAGGCAGGCAGGGACGTGATCATTCTGTTGGACTCGCTTACCCGATTGGGACGTGCGTTCAACATTCATCAAAAGAGCAGCGGCAGAACCATGTCGGGCGGCGTTGATGCGCGGGCGCTGGAAATTCCCAAACGCATCTTCGGCGCTGCGCGTAATTGCGAAGGCGGCGGCTCGCTCACCATCATTGCCACGGCGCTGGTCGATACCGGCTCGAGGATGGATGAATTGATTTTTCAGGAATTCAAAGGCACAGGCAATATGGAACTGGTGCTCGACCGCGACCTTGCGAACGAACGTATTTTTCCGGCAATCAATCTCGTCTTGTCCGGCACGCGGCGCGAAGAATTGCTCTTTGGCGAAGCAACGACCCGGCATCAGCAGTTGCGCCGCGCAATCGCACGAATGTCGCCGCATGACGCGATGATCACCATCCAGAAATTGCTTCAGCAGTACCCAACCAACGAGCTCGTGCTGTCTAAATTCTAGCGATGCGTTTTTTCATGCATTCGACTTCACTAACAATTCAAACTCCCCCCAATTTCGATTTTTGGCGCGCTGCCTATAGTCACGGCTGGTGCGACCTTCTTCCCTTCTCGTTCAATCCGGACTTGCAACAGATCTCCCGCGTCTTGACGCTGAACGATGGAAAAATCGTTTCTACTCTTTGGAAAGGAAAGCCCGGTAGCATCCAAGTGAAGGTGGAATCAGTCCGTCCTCTCTCCGCCGCACAAAAACATTCTGTTACCGTCCAGGTAAAAACGTGTTTGAGGTTGGATGAAGATTTTGTGGAATTCCATTCTGCTGCCGGCAAGCATAGTCATTATAAGTGGATTGCAACGAGTAACGCGGGACGAATGCTTCGTTCGCCAACCGTGTTCGAAGACGTTGTGAAAATGATCTGCACAACGAATTGCACCTGGGCGCTGACGAAAATCATGGTGACCAATCTCGTCAATCAATTGGGTAACGGCACGGACAAAACCGGTCGGACATTCCCGACGCCTGAAGCAATAGCTACGTCATCGGAAAAAGTTTTCAGGAAAGAAATCAAAGCCGGCTATCGCTCGCCCTATATGATTGAGCTGGCGAAACGGGTCGCTTCGAAGGAACTCGATCTTGAATCATGGCGCAGCTCCGAATTGCCAACCGATGAGTTATTCAAGCAGATGCGCGGGGTGAAAGGCATCGGCCCTTATGCTGCCGGCAATATCATGAAGCTCATCGGACGTTACGACTATCTCGGACTCGACTCGTGGGTGCGTGCGAAATACTACGAGTTGCACCGCAACGGACGAACGGTTAAAGATTCAACCATCGAAAAGCATTACGCACAGTACGGCAAGTGGCGTGGACTTATTTTCTGGCTGGAGATGACCCGCTACTGGCACGATGACAAATTTCAAAACACATGACGCGGAATGAGGCGCTCGCAGCCATTGCAAAAGAGCTTTCGACCGGAGCGAACGCCATGGAAAACGGAAACAATGGAATGGGGCGGGTGTGTGCACGACGGGCGGCCGGCGTCGCAATTTCAGCGTGGGTCGAACAACAATCAACCATTGCATGGAGCGGCGACGTAATGCGACTCCTTCACTCTGTACAGAACGAACATTCGTTGCCGGAAGAAGTACGCGAAGCTGCCATGCGTCTTACGACAAAGATAACCGAACAGTTCACGTCGAAGTTTTCCACCAACCCTCTCGAAGACAGCAATATCATCATTCACTTTTTCATGGGTCAGATATGAGACAGATTGGTTTTCTTTTGTTGTTTCTCGTATCCAACATGGCGGCTCAGCCCCTGCAGTTGGATATGAAATTGTTCGCAGAGCGGCGGGCTGTTTTTATGAGTAAGATGGAAAGCAACAGCGCTGTAGTGTTTGCCTGCAAGCCGGAGTACATTCGTAACGGCGACGTCGAATATCAATACCGGCAAGAGAGCAATCTCTACTATCTCAGTGGATTTTCACGAGCCGGAAGCGATCATGGTCTTGAATCCCTCGGGCAAACGTAACAAGTATATCCTCTTTGTTAGAAAAAAAGATCCGTTGAAGGAAACATGGACCGGCTTTCGTTCAGGCGTGGAGGGTGCTGTGGCAACATTCGGCGCAGATACCGCACTGGCGTTTGATGATTTCAAAACAACCATCCGGAAATTCGTTCCGAGCGAAGGCGTGCTCTACTACAAATTCGGAATAAATCCGGATGTCGACGCAATCATGCGGGAGTTGTTTCTGGAAAGTCGCTGGGGATCAGCATCTTCGATCAACAACCCGACGCCCATCCTCGCCGAAATGCGGTTAATCAAAAACGATGCGGATATGAAATTGGGACTGAAGAAAGCAGTCGATATTTCTGCGGATGCTCATCTCGAAGCAATGAAGTCGATTCATCCCGGCATGTATGAATACGAAATCCAATCTGTTTTCGAATCTGTATACCGGAAGAGCGGCTCCCCACGCAACGGCTATCCCTGCATCGTCGGTTCGGGCCCGAACAGCTGTATACTCCACTATGATGAGAACAAGCGTGAGATGAGGGACGGTGAAGTGTTGCTGATGGATTGCGCGGCCGAGTACGGTTACTACTCCGCTGACATTACCCGGACTGTTCCGGTGAACGGCAAGTTCACGAACGAGCAAAAAGAAATTTACACCATCGTCCTTAACGCGCAAAACGCTGCCATGCGCATGGTAAAGCCCGGCGTGATCATGAAAACCCTGAGTGAAGCAATAGATTCAGTTCTGGGAACGGGACTCGTAACATTGGGCTTCATCAAGGACAAGAAAGATCACGGCGCCTTCACGCTTCACGGCTATTCGCATTGGATCGGGTTGGAAGTCCACGACGTCGGAAATTATACTGTAAATGGAACATCGCGGCCGTTGGAGGCAGGAATGTGCTTCACGATTGAACCGGGAATTTATGTCCGCCCCGAGGCGATCGACAATCTGAAGAAGAAAGGATATTCGGATCAGGAGTTGGAGAGAATCCGTGCGCGGATTGCACAGTATAATTATATCGGAGTCCGGATTGAAGATGATGTGCTGGTGACGAAACAAGGCTACATCAATATGAGCGAGGCGGTGCCCCGGGAAATCGATCAGATTGAATTGCTGATGAAGAAGCGATTAACCAATTGAGTTATAACTCTACCCCGAGTCCGACGCTGAAGCCCTTCATCACTGCAAGATCGTAATCGGCGTTGAGGGATATTTTCCATATTTTCGTTCCGACTCCTGCGACAAACCGGAACTTACTGCCGCCGGCAAATGCCAGGCTTTGCTTTCCTATATATGGATCAGCAAATTCGTAGCGAAGGTCGGTTGTTCCCGTTTCAAATCCAAGCCCTGCATATGGTGAAATCCCGGTAATTTCACTCAGAGAAAAAGTTTTGCTCACATACAGTTGGCCTGAAAAAGTAGAGGCTTCGAGGCTCGCAGTATATCCCTTGTCATTTGCAGTCAGTGTCAGGCTTTGATACATGAGCTGTCCTATCAGGTCAACAGGGAGTGAGAAGTGACTGCTGATATTGTGTTTTAATCCCACCCCAAAAGATTTTATCTCTCCGACATTTTCCACTTTCACCGTTGGAAGAAAACGGATAATCAACTCTGTATTATACAGTGAACCGATTGTTATTTGCGGAGTGCCCAGAAGAATTGTCGAGAGATCCTGGTAGCCACCCACCGTAACAGTCGCATCTTGCTGAATGAAATCGTACAGGCCCCCGACGTACGGAGAACCTTTGGGCCGGACATGCGTGAGCCTTCCGCTGAATGTTTGCCTGCGACTCAATCCAACAGCTGTCGGAAATTCTGCCGGTGCTATGTCAAGGTCGCCGAGAAAAATTATTCCATTGTACGTAAACTCGACGACTTTGCTAAAGGGTTTAGGATGAAAAGTTTTGCGTTCATCAGGAACGAACACCCCCATACCAACCAGTCGCACTCCAACGTGTAAACCTTCAGCGGGCGTTACATTCGAAAAAAGTCCGGCATGTAGGTTTGTGTTGAGTCCTTCTACAACCGGCTCAAGGAAAGGTCGGGCATTTTCCCCGACGAACTGACTCACTTCACGAACGAACTCCTGCGCTTTTGTTTCATTGTAAAGAAACATCGTCAAGCCACAGATGAAAATAAGTATCTTTCGCATAGTCATGATTTGAATCCCCCCGTGTCACACATTTCGCTAGCCCGGTTGCATAATTGTTGATCTGGTTCATTGCTAATATAGCTTTTGGCATTCTGATTCCCAACCGCGATTGATTGTCTGTTAAATCTTTCTTTTCTTGTTCTTAATCCCGATGAACATTGCTGAAGAATACAAAAAGTCTCTGAAAATGGCAGAGGCCGAAGAGATTCTCGACCTCATTCTCTACAGGCCGATTGCATTCGTCATTGTAAAAATTATTTACCGTCTTCCGATAACGCCGAATCAAGTTACGTATGGAGCCCTGGTAGGCGGTTTGCTTTCTGCGTTTCAATTTGCACAAGGAACTGAATCGGGATTTATCTGGGGAGCAATCTGGTATGCAATCGCGAATGTGCTGGATTGCGGTGACGGAATGCTTGCACGCCTGCAGAAAAGCGGAACCCCGCTCGGAAGAATCGTAGATGGGTTTGCGGACTGGGTGTCGAGCGTTGCTATTTTCTTCGGACTCGGCATGGGATTATCGGCGTACTTTGGCGTCCAAGGATATTGGCTGCTGGCAGTTGCCGCCGGGGTCACGTCCGGCTATCATGCAATGGTGTTCGATAAGAGACAGCAGGCGTATATTTCAACTGTTCGCGGCGAGCCCAATTTCATGGAACGAGAGAGCGAGAAAATCGATGTCGAAATGCAGAAAAGCAGCAACAAGATCCGCCGGTTTTTCCTTTCCATCTACAAATCGTATCTGACCGTTCAGGAAGGGCCTGAACGCAAAGAGGAAGAAATCGTGAACTATCCGCCTGAACTTTACCGCGCAAAGAATAAGACTATCATGCGATGGTGGACGTGGCTCGGGCCGACAACAAATCGTACGCTGCTCATAATCGGGGGAATTATTCTTCACCCCGAATGGTTTTGTTGGGCAGTTCTCGTTCCGGTAAATATCTACCTCATCGCGATGTTTGCATGGCAAAAAAGAGTTACGCACGCACTTGATCTGGCTGTCGCAACATCAACACCGAGCACAACTCACGTTACGGTTGAACATCCGGTTTATTAAATATAACGCGAATGGGTTGCCGGATACAATGGCCGCCCGTTCATAAACCCTGGAAAGGCATTTATGGAACAGATAGTTCTGGATAGAAACGAAAATCAGTACGGTCCCGCGCCGGCATGTTACAAAGTTCTGCAGGATGCGAACCTTGAACAGCTCAGTCTATACTCGCGGGATTTTGCAAAAGGAAGAAAGAGCGAGCTCTCCCAGAAACTTTCTGATGAGATCGGCATTCCGGAAGAACGCGTGCTGTTGAGTTACGGAAGCGAAGACATGCTGAAGCAAGTCGTTCATTGTTATCTTCATGAAGGCGAGCGACTCCTGCTTCCTCAGCAATCATGGTGGTATTACAAGAAGATTGCAAAAGAAGTCCACGGCGACCACGTCGAATATCCCTTGTACGAGCGGGGCAGCCGATTTGAATTCGATGTCGACGATATCATCCGTTCGTATGACGTGCACAAGCCGCATCTTATCCTCATCGCCTCGCCGAATAACCCGACCGGAAGCACAATGAAAAGCAATGATCTTGCGCGGCTTATCGATTACTGTTCATCATCGGTCATTGTGCTCGACCAGGCGTACTTTGGTTTTGAAGATTCCTCCAACGATCAGCTAAAGAATTTGCTTAACACGCACAGCCGGCTGGTTGTTCTCCGGACATTCTCCAAATATTATGCGCTCGCCGGATTACGTATCGGTTACACGTGCGTTGGTGCCGACCTGACACACCTGATTGAATTCAGCGCCCGGTATTTGGGATACAATCAACTCACGGAAAAAATTGCCCTTGCTGCACTCTCGGATCAGGATTACTACGAGAGGATTACCCAATATATGCGCGAAGATAAAGCGATGTTCATCCAGGAGTTTAACATGCTCGATGGCTTCAAGGCGTTCGAGTCGGATGCAAACTTCATGCTCGTGCGATTTCCCGTTGAGCATAAGAAGGCGTTGCAGGATGGGCTGAAGCTGCGAGGCGTCATTGTAAAGTTTCTTGACGACCCGGGAGTGACTGATTGCATCCGCATAACGATTGGCACGCGTGACCAGAACATACGCGTTGTTGAGGCATTCAAGGACGTCATGTCCCGCTTTGTTCTTTCGCCGGCTTTGGTACGATAATGACGGCGGTGATCCTTGCCGCCGGAATAGCAGCACGGCTCCGTCCGCTCACCAATACCATTCCGAAATCTCTTCTTAAGGTTGGAGGTACGCCGCTCCTTCAGCGCAACCTCGAATCCTTACAACGCAACGGCATCCGACGTTGCGTTCTTGTTACCGGGTATTTGGGCGGGATGATCGAATCATTTGTGTCAACACTTCATCTAACCATGAAGATCGAATTCATACGGAACCCGATCTTCGATCAAACCAATAACAACTATTCTCTCTGGCTCGCACGTCCGGCTGTAGACGGACAGGACATCGTTCTCCTCGATGCCGATATTCTCTTCGATCAGATGATCCTGACGCGATTGCTGCGTTCATCGTACAGCGATGCCCTTGTTGTGCGGGAAAGCGACAATCTCGGAGCTGAAGAAATCAAGTGCATCCTTAACGAGGACGGCACAGTGAAACTCATCGGCAAACATCTCGATCCGCAGCAATCCGCCGGCGAATCTCTCGGAATCGAAAAATTCTCTTCGGCGACAACATCAAAGCTGTTCGATGTCCTCTCCCGCCGTCATATCATCAATGAGTTTTACGAAGCGTCCTTCCAGGAACTGATTGATAACAACACAAAACTCTTCACCGTATTAAGCGATGGACTTCCGTGCATGGAGATTGACACTCCTTTCGGTCTTGCGGCAGCCGAAGAACTCGCCAAGACACTGCAGTGATAGAGCAATACACGTACAGTTCGTCGATCAAATCTACCGCATCGGACGAACTGATTAACACATATTTCATTCGCCCCGCCGCCGGACTCATCGTCCGACTTCTTTACCGGACAATCATCTCACCGAATCAGGTTACGATCGCATCAACATTCGTCGGATTCGCTGCCGCGGTATTGTATGTTGGCGGGACGCAGGCACATAATCTTGCTGCGGGACTGTTGATCACCCTGAAGGATATCCTCGACTCTGCCGACGGACAGCTTGCCCGCGCGAAGAATCAATACAGCCGGCGTGGACGCTTCATGGATTCCATCGGAGATTTTTTTGTCAACGCTTTCGTGTTTGCGGCAATTTCTACCGCACTATATGAATCATCTCACTCCGTTTGGAACGTCATTCCGGGCATTGTGGGGTTTTTTAGTCTGACTCTCCGCGTTTCCTATCACGTCTTCTATCAGACAGCATTTCTTCATCTGAACGATAGATACACTGTAAATCGACTGACAGAAGAAGTGCTGGAAAAAGACCTTCGGCAGGAGGCATTCACCTTGAGACTACAGAATATTTTTCAGTGGCTGTACGGCTGGCAGGACTCTCTGATGAAGAAAATTGATGAATGGTCCCGCGCTGGCTTGACTCATTCTCACAGCAACGACATTGACTGGTACGGCAATCTGCCCGCCTTGAGAATTTCAGGCTTCATGGGAT
>JBKJJX010000262.1:0-8830 GCA_046597825.1 Bacteroidota bacterium
CAAGACGAGCGGAACGATCAGATAAATATTCATACAACCTCCAGAGTTCAGTGTAATCCATCAACGCTCGCCACCGGAACGCAGTGGAGAGACGGGTACAAAAATAAAAATCCGCACTCAGCAACCGTACCAAAAGAGTCAATTAATAAAGAACCTCTTTCCAAACACAGTGGGTGCTCGCCTGAACGCCTTTCACTTCCACTCTCTCGCTCTCTCCTGCCGAAGCAGAATGTCATGGCAAGAATCCCGCTCTATCAAAAATCAGGATGAGGCATGTAATCAACGCCCACGAGTCGGGCTCCCATTATAAAAAATGTTGGTTCTTTATAATATGTTTGAGACGGTTGACGGTGCGGACAATTAAATCCGTAACGTCAGAACTATTTCATAGAACGGATTGGTTCCTTTCGTTGAAGGTCACGGAGTCAGTTTGCCTGGAGACACGAATCAAGGTAATTATTCAGTTTCGAAATTTCACTCTCAATTGACGATGTCATTGCCTTCGATCGGTCGCGCTCCTTGAACAAATCTTCCGTGATATTCAACGCAGACAGAACAGCAACGGTCAGAGTGGGTTGTTCGGGTATTTTGTTGTGGATGGTTGTGATCATTTCATCAACATACGTCGCCACGCGACGAGTGAAATCTTCACTCTCTCCCCGCAACGGGTACTCCGACCCGAAAATCTTAACACGAATGCTCTTTCTATCTGTTGCCATATGCGATGTGCCTCTCTATGATTGTACCGTCTCATCTTCCCCCGCACGGTTCGTGCTTACAAGTATGCATCAATCCTTGCAAGCAATTCCTTTACCTTTGATGTAAGCTGGTCACGCTCACCGTTTGAAATAACAGATGCAGACTTCGATGTCGCCCCTGCAGACTCCGATTGGGCGGTATTCAATTTTTGCAGTTGCGCTTCTCTCGCGGCGAGATCGGAACGGAGTTTCGCTACTTCCTGTCCAATCTGCTCGTTATCCGTTTCCAACGCTTTCTTCTCTTCGCGCAAACGGGCAATCAGAACGCCCGCCTCTTGCGCTTTTTCCCAAAGCAACTTTAGTTGAGATTCGATACTGGAAAGCTGATCCACGCAAAGCCTTTTGGAAGTCCGACGAATTGCTAATTGCTTGGAACTTAACTACTTCGTAGTGTTGCGTTGAACTCCTGCTGCACGGTTGTTACTATCTTCCGTACATCCGATTCAATCTCTTCATCCGTCAACGTCTTTTCTCTCGACAGCAACACAAGGGTAAACGCCAAACTTTTTTTTCCGGCAGGCAGATTGTCTCCCTGATACAAATCAAACAACTCTACCTGTTGAAGAAGCTTACTTCCACTTTTCCACATGCTCAGCTCCACATCCTCCGATACAACTGCCGAATCGACAACGAATGCAACATCACGAAGGACACGAGGAAACTTTGGAAGAGCGCGGTATTTCTTTTCTGCGGATGATGCAAGAAGAGACAATTTCAATTCCGCAACAAACGCGTCTTCTTCAAAACCAAATTTCTTGCAAACATCAGTTTTCACTTTCCCGAGAAACCCAGCCTGCGTCCCATTGATTTCAACCAAGATAGGATTATCAGCTAAAGTTTCGCTGGTAGAATAATAAATAAAACGCCAACTGTCAAGCCCGTGCATGTCAAGAAGGTCTGCCACCTCGCCTTTAATGTCATACAGATCGAGGGTTGAACTTGAGGACTTCCAATGCCGAATCGAGCTCTTCCCCGATAATAACAGGCAAACACGCTCTTCTTCAACGATATTCTGCACAAGCTGAGGAGATTCCCCCCTCTCAAATACGTGCCCTATCTCGAACAACCGAAGGTCGGTGTTGCCATGGCTTTGGTTTCGTGCTGCTGATTCCAGAAGTCCGGGAACAAGACTCGTCCGCATGGTAGACATTTCTTTCCCCAGCAGATTTACAAGCGTGACCGGATTGGGAGACGCAAGTTTGGCAGTCTCTTCGTTTTGAATTGAAAGCGTGAGCGCTTCATGATATCCAAAACCAACAAGGGTTTCGCGAACACGATCTGCCAAAACTTCCTTTTCAAATGGATGATCGAAGTCAATTGCGGCGACAGTTTTGCTTTCGATCTTGTTGTAACCGTACACACGGGCGACTTCTTCGATCAAATCAATTTCGCGTTCAATATCAACTCTGAATGTAGGAACGCTGAAGAGAATTTTATTCTTCGGCGATTTGACTTTTCTGATCCCCAACTTCTGAAGCACATCAATGACCTGGACACGCGTCAACGATGTTCCCAGAATGGCATTTGTCCGCTCAATCCGCAGCGGAACAAGTCTCTCCGTTATTTTCTTCGGGTAGATATCGATACGTCCTTTGAGAATTTCTCCTCCGGCAACCTGCTGAACTATTTGCGCAGCACGCTCAATAGCATAATTGCTGGCGTTGGGATCCGCACCACGCTCAAAGCGATATGCTGCGTCGGATTGAATTCCAAGAGTCTTTGCTGTTCGGCGTATGCTCGATGGAGTCCAGTATGCACTTTCAAGTATGATGTCCGTCGTTGAATCGGAAATTTCAGAGTTCTGCCCTCCCATAACGCCGGCAATTGAAACAGGCCGTTCGGCATCCCAGACCATGACAGCATCAGATGGAAGATTATGCTCTTTCCCATCCAAAGTTGTGAATGTCTCCTGAACCTTTTCTTTTCCGCCCACCTGCCGGATGACGATCTTGTTGCCTTTCAACTTCTTCAAATCAAAGGCATGCATGGGTTGGCCGCACTCGAGCATTACATAGTTTGTAACATCAACGACATTGTTGCGCGAACGCAGACCGACGGCGCGCAATGCTTGTTGCAACCATTCAGGTGAAGGCCCGATCTTCACATTGCGAATCATCCTAACAGCAAAGCGCGGACAATTTACTTTGTCCTCTACCCTCACCGAGAAATGTTTGTTAATCGGAGTTCGTGATTCTTTGAACTTTACTTTGGGAAGCAGAGGCAGCTTACCCAAAAGTACTCCGATCTCTCGTGCAACTCCAAAATGGCTTAGCAAGTCGGGACGGTTTGGCGTTATGCCGATTTCGTAAGAAATATCATCCAGCCCGAGATAGGACGACAACTGTTGGCCGACTTTTGCTTTCGGATCAAGCACGAGGATTCCGTCTTTGTCCGATCCGAGATCGAGTTCGTATTCGGAGCAAATCATTCCAAAAGAATCAACGCCCCGCAGCTTTACTTGCGAGAGTGTAAATGGCTTTCCATTCGGATCATGCTGATTCTTTGGCACCACAGCACCTGAAAGCCCCACAGCAACCTTATGGCCCTCTGCAACATTGGGCGCGCCACAAACAATTTGCACTTGCTCCTTGCTGATATCGACTTTGCAAACGCTCAGCTTGTCCGCATTGGGATGTTTCTGGACCTCAAGCACTTGCCCGACGACAAAGCTGTTGTACTTCTCCCCCAATCGCTCGTAGCTCTCCACTTCAAGTCCGAGCATGGTGAGTTTCTCGCTCAGCTCTTCCGGAGTGAATTTGAATTTGATGTATTGTTGTAACCAGTTATGGGAGAGTTTCATTTGCGAGTTCTTAACTTGGTCAGATGGACAATAGACAGGACGAAGCGATTCATTTTCTAAAACTGTTTCAAAAATCTCACATCATTCTCATAAAACAATCGGATATCATCCACACCATAGAGTAGCGCTGCTGTTCGCTCGATACCCATCCCAAAGGCGTAGCCCGAGTACTGCTCCGGATCATATCCAACGGATTTGAACACATTTGGATCGACCATTCCGCAGCCGAGAATCTCTAGCCAGCCGGATTGTTTGCACATGCGGCAACCTTTGCCTTTACAAATAAAGCACGTAATATCCATCTCCGCACTTGGCTCAGTGAAGGGAAAGTAGCTGGGACGAAAACGGTATTTGATTTCCTTGCCATAAAATTGGTGTGCAAATGAAAGCAGACTCCCCTTCAGCTCGCTGAATGTAACTCCTTTATCGACAGCGAGTCCTTCAACTTGATAAAAGTTACACAGACTACGCGAACTGACAGCTTCATTCCGATACACTCTCCCCGGCATAATGGTGCGAATGGGCGGTTTGTTGTTTTCCATGACGCGAATTTGTACTGGAGACGTGTGTGTGCGAAGCACGACGTTTTCATCTACGAAGAATGTATCCTGCATATCTCTCGCCGGGTGATCTGCCGGGAAATTCAATGCTCCGAAGTTATGCCAGTCATCCTCAATCTCAGGTCCATTGGCTATGCCAAATCCCATCGAAACGAAAATGGATTTTATCTCGTCCAACGTTTGCATCAGTGGGTGCTTGGTACCTCTAAACTTTCTGCGACCCGGTAGTGTCATATCCTGGGCTAAAGAAAGTTTGGGAGATGCTGTAAGCGATGCAGCTTTTTCGTCAAAGGCAGATTGAATTTCTTGTCTGAGTGAATTTAACAATTTGCCAACAATAGGTTTTTGGGTGGCCGGGACATTCTTCAGTTCACTAAAAAGTGCAGCAATCAATCCGTTACGGGAAAGGAACTTAATGCG
This sequence comes from Bacteroidota bacterium, assembly GCA_046597825.1. Classification (GTDB taxonomy): domain Bacteria; phylum Bacteroidota; class Ignavibacteria; order UBA10030; family UBA6906; genus CAADGV01. The sequence continues at coordinate 4,539 of JBKJJX010000262.1, forward strand.
GAATTCATCAACCTTCTGCTCGGAATCGACTAACCCTAATTCGGTAGTTGCTTGTTCACGAAGCTGATCGATTTGGGTTTGCATATGCGGGAGTGATATAAAAAATCTTCCCGGAACAGACAGAAGTCCGGAGACTTTGCTGTGAGTTCACGGGAAGATTACATGAATGAACTACGCTGTAGCGAACTTCACAACCTCGGCAAATGCATCCGGGCTGCTTACTGCAAGTTCTGCCAACACTTTTCGATTGATATCGACTTTCTTTTTGTTGAGGCCATCGATTAATCGTGAGTAGGTGGTTCCGTTCAATCGTGCACCGGCATTGATACGCGTGATCCACAATTGACGGAAAGTCCTTTTTTTCGCTTTGCGATCACGATAGGCGTACTGCATGCCCTTATCGATGTGATGCTTGGCGATCGTAAGGACCTTACTTCTCGCACCCCAATAGCCTTTCGCTTGCTTGAGAATCCGCTTGCGACGGCGATGGGAGGCAACTTTGTTCTGCGAACGTGGCATAGTTGCTCTTGTCCTTGTTTGTTAGTGATTGTCCCGCTGATGCTGAGACGTTGTTTAAATACCGCGAAATCGTTGAACCCGCTTACTATAAAGCGAGCATCCTCTTTACATTTTTCTGGTCAACATGCGCGACCAGTTCTCCCTTGCGAAGCTTGCGTTTACGCTTTTTCGATTTGGAAGTGAGAATATGACTACGGAATGCAGTTGCGCGCTTAATCTTTCCACTTGCGGTCAGCTTGAAACGCTTTTTTGCTGCACTCTTGGTTTTCATTTTAGGCATTGATGGTTCCTTTTACGATACTTGTTCGGGTTTGTCTTCAGTCTTTTCAGGTTTCTTTTTTCGTTCAGGCGCGTAGATGGCAATCATGCTGCGACCTTCCATGTGTGCGGGCTGGTCAATCTTTGCAACATCGCTGATGCGCTCTGTAAAGCGGGCAAGAAGCTCTTCGCCTTTTTCTTTATACGTTATCTCTCTTCCCTTAAACACGACCGTCGCTTTTACCTTATGTCCTTCAGCGAGAAAATTTCTTGCATGCTTCGCTTTGAAATCAAAATCATGCGTATCGGTGCTTGGGTGAAAACGTAACTCCTTCAGCAGCGATACATGCTGATGCTTCTTCTGAATCTTATCCTTCTTCGCAAGCTCGTATTTAAACTTGCCGAAGTTAATAATTTTGCACACAGGCGGTGTTGCGGTCGGGACAATTTCAACGAGATCCGCATCGCGTTCCTTGGCCATTGCTATGGCGTCTCGTGGCGTCATGACACCGAGCTGGCCGCCGCGATCATCTATTACCCGAACTTCGGTGACGCGAATTTCTTCGTTTATGCGAGCACGTTTTTCTTTACTAATAGGTTTGACTCCCTGATTTTGAGTTTAAGCGTTGATAACTTTATCTGCGATTTCTTGCTTCGTCTTCGAAAGAAAATCTTCGCGTTTCATTTGTCCGATATCCCCTTTTTTATGCTGCCGGATTGAAACCGCATTACTCTGCTGTTCCTTATCTCCAACAACCAACATATAGGGAATCTTTTTGGTTTCCGCCTCACGAATCTTGTAGCCGATTTTTTCATTCCGATCATCCAGCTCAACTCTCAAACCATTTGCGGTGTATTCGCTCTGAATACTTTTCGCATATTCAAGATGTGAGTCAGTGATGGGCAAAATGATTGCGTGAACCGGAGCCAACCACAATGGAAAATCACCTGCGTAATGTTCAATCAACACACCAATGAACCGCTCCAAGGAACCGAATGGCGCACGGTGAATAATGACAGGGCGGTGTTTTTGTCCATCACTGCCGGTATATTCGAGATTAAATCGCTCCGGCATTACATAATCGACTTGCACGGTTCCGAGTTGCCATGTCCTACGCAACGAATCCTGAACCATGAAATCAATTTTGGGTCCGTAGAAGGCAGCCTCACCTATGCCAATATAGTAATTTAACTGCTTTAAATCAGCCGCTTCCTTAATCTCCCGCTCAGATCTCTCCCACATAGAATCCTCACCGCCGTATTTCTCCTTGTTTTTAGGATCGCGGAATGAGAGGCGGGTTTTGAAATCCTTAAATCCAAGCGTGTTAAAGACCAGCTGAATCAATTCAATGACTTCAACTAACTCGTCCCGCAGCTGATCCTGGCGAACATACATATGCGAATCGTCTACTGTGAACGAGCGGACGCGGGTCAATCCGTTCAGCTCGCCTGATTGTTCGTAGCGGTACACTGTCCCAAACTCAGCAATCCTAAGCGGCAAGTCGCGATAGCTTCTCGGCTTTGCCAGATATACCTGATGATGATGAGGACAGTTCATTGGCTTCAGCAGGTACTCTTCATCCTCCACAACAATCGGGGGAAACTGGCTGTCCTTGTAATAAGGGTAGTGGCCGCTTGTTTTGTACAGGTTAAGATTGCCAATATGAGGAGTAACGACGGGAAGATAGCCCCGCTTCCGCTGTTCCTCGCGAAGAAAATTCTCCAGGGTCTCACGGATGATTGTTCCCTTCGGCAGCCATATAGGTAAACCGCCACCGACTTTAGGAGTTAGCAAAAACAATTCTAATTCCTGTCCAAGCTTGCGATGGTCGCGCCGTTTCGCTTCTTCCAACCGGAACAAATACTCGTCAAGTTCCTTTTGATTTGGAAACGTAATGCCGTAGATCCGCTGAAGCATTTTGTTCTTTTCGCTTCCGCGCCAATACGCGCCGGCAACGCTCAGGAGTTTTATTGCCTTGATTCTTCCTGTGGACGGAATGTGGGGACCGAAGCATAGGTCGGTAAAATTTCCCTGGTGGTAGAATGTAATCTGCTGACCTTTCAATCCATCCAGGAGTTCGAGCTTGTACGGATCAGCTTTCTTTTTGAAGTACGCAACAGCGTCATCCCACGATTTTACTTCACGCTGGTAAGGAACGTCCCGCTTCGCCAGCTCCGACATCTTCTTCTCCAACTCATTCAGATCGGCGGCGGTAAGCGAGTGATCGCCCATGTCGATGTCATAGTAGAAACCATTCTCGATTGGCGGCCCTATTCCGAACTTCGTGCCGGGAAACACCGCTTCGATCGCTTCAGCCATCAGGTGAGCAGAGCTGTGCCAATATGTTCGCTTCGCTTCGTCGTCTTCCCACTTGTGCAGCTTAAGCGTCGAGTCGCCTTCGATAGGTCTGAATAAATCAACGACTTCTCCGTTCACTGAGGCAGCGAGGACTGCTTTCGCTAGACCAGCACTGATGCTTTCAGCAATTTGCTGAGCCGTAGTTCCCTTTTCGTACGAACGAACTGAGCCGTCAGGAAATGTTATTTGAATTTGAGACATGTCGTAGTTTTTTTCTGCCAGTTTTTCTTTCTCGAGCTGAAACACAACTTATAGGAGAGTTCTTCCGGAGATTTGAAATAAAAATCGTCCCAACCTTTCATTCGGCGGGACGATCGATTGATATGTGGGCGATACAGGAGTCGAACCTGTGACCTCTACCATGTCAAGGTAGCGCTCTAACCAACTGAGCTAACCGCCCGCAAAGTTCACGTGACACCTGCCAGCCGCTCTGCCGAACCATCCAGAACATGTACCGAGGGCCGGACTTGAACCGGCACGGGCCTTGCGACCCTCAGGATTTTAAGTCCTGTGCGTCTACCAATTCCGCCACCCCGGCGGAAGCCAGCTTCGAGGCGCCGCGCGGATTCGAACCGCGGCATAAAGGTTTTGCAGACCTCTCCCTTACCACTTGGGTACGGCGCCATCAAGTATCTTTCTCAACTGCTCTCTACCCTTGACCGCTTCTGAGAAACCTCTCTCTTTCTTCTGCCTCCGCTTTTCCCTCAAATGATTCTGTATGAATCACCACAAGCGGTCGCCGTCGCTTTGTCGAGTATGTCTTACCTGCATTATGTTCTGCAAGTCTTTTCGTAAGGTCCGATGTGTATCCTGTTTAAAGCTTCCCGTCTTTCAAACTACGTAACACATAGACCGTGAGCATAGGACCTCTCCCTCGCCACTCTTGCCCGCCTTCGGCGGGTGCGGTACGGCGCCATAAAGGTTCCCGCAACAAGCCTTGCAATCTCAACATCCATATCCCTTCCTCAAAAAATAAAACCCCGCCACCTGGTGGGATTTGGGGCGGCGGGGCCACTTTAAAAAGAGGAAGTGTATTGTTCAGACCATCAGCGCGATTACTGAGTGTCTGGGTTGTCCCAACCTTCTGGGACAGAGCGGGAAACGGGACTCGAACCCGCGACTTCAACCTTGGCAAGGTTGCGCTCTACCAACTGAG
>JBKJJX010000288.1:0-20187 GCA_046597825.1 Bacteroidota bacterium
TTCCCTTTTTCATCCGGAAATCTATTTTTGTTGTCGGGTTAAACGGATTCGGGTAATTTTTCCCGACAGTATAGGTAGATGGGACACCCGCTTGCTCGTCCACTGAAGCAGCCGGCAGACCCGTATGAATAAAATGATCCAATCAGACATTGTCCGAATTATTTCCACTCGGTCAGCCAAGCATAAGAACCGGAAGACATATCATCAAAACTACAAACTGGGAAAATATTCTCACTCTATTATCTCCAAGATTACGCGACTTTAGCCTTATTTCACTGTCTAACTTAGCAATGGTGATAAAAAATCAACGCGTGAAGTTCCTTGTCGCTCATGAGACCCATAACCGTAATCCATTCATTTGCAAAACATAATTAGGAACTGATGGGGGAATTGACCATCATGTAGTGTCAAAGTACACCGCTTGTGTAGTCCTGCTGATGAATCGTCCGAGTCCTTACAAGGTCGCAACGCCATCAATCAGATATAGCTCGTTGGCGTACACCTTGCCCGGCGGTTTGAGCCGGGTTGTTAAAAACATGAAAGGACTTTTCCATGGAAAAAGGAACAGTCAAATGGTTCAATGCAGCAAAAGGTTTTGGTTTCATCTCACGTGAAGGCGGCGAGGATATATTCGTCCACTTCAACGCGATCACAGCAAGCGGTTACAAAAGCTTGAATGAAGGAGACAAAGTGGAGTTCGAAGTTGAGAAAGGCCCGAAAGGGCTTAACGCAACTAACGTCTCTCTTGTCCAATAAACATCAGAAACATGCTGTAACATCAAACCCTGCTCACAAGGCAGGGTTTTGTGTTTCAGAAACCCCATTCTCTTTTACTCCATTCCACATTCAAAATTTCCGATTGGCGAGCCGGGCGGCGGATCCGCCGGCACCGGAAGTATCAAGTCTTTCGGATTCTCTTCATATCGCTTGATAAGATTCAACGCGAAAAGAATGTGTGCGTGTTGTGATACATCATTCTTGGAGTTCTGCATCCGCGCTAGCTTCGCCTTCAATTCATTTATCTTAAGCATTGCAATTCCTCTCACCTGCTGCGGGGCCATGTCGTTTATCGCGAGCGAGAGAACATTGTACAACACCATATAGTCCACGGTCCGGGCAATCTCTGCATGGTAGCCATTTCCATGCGAGGCGTACCACGTTTCTGCAAGCAAGCGGTCGAGCAACTCATCCAGTCCGGGAAAATTCTTGTCACGTGAATGATATTCCACAAGCCGGGCCGCCCGCGCGGGATTCAACAATAAACTGATTGTCAGATTCGCAGAACCCTCTGCTACTGTCAATGGATCGAATGTCATCCCTGTCCGGCCCTTGAAAAGTTCGGGCGTCCTCTCATATCCCGCGGGACGCGGAGGAATGAGGGCGAGAATCTTTTCCGGCACTGCAAGTATTTCCGGTTTTAATGTCATCAGTAATGCATTGATGGCGCGACGCTGCTCGGCTGGCGGCACGATTGCCGTCGGCGTTTGCCCGTCTCCCCGCAGTGCATATGTGTAGGTCATCCCGGCGACAGCCTTCGCCGCGGCTTCCACCTGGTATCGGTGCGACATGTACAACGGAACGAGAACGTCTTCGAGCGTTGCCATCGGCATGCCGGGGCGAATATTTTTTTCTGAGAAATTGTTCAACGCGACCGCCCGAACATCCATAATTCTTTTCAGCTCATCGACGGCATTTGTACCGTTATCCCATAAATGTGTCTGTGGATGCGAACTCGCCTGCGGTCGTGCATCCTGATCTGTGAGAAAGATAAGACCGCGCGACGCAGCATTGTGAATAATGCTATTCAATGCCTTCGGCTCATTTGTCCCCTTCGTGAAATCCTGATAGCCATACGCGATTGTAACCTTGTCCCACTCGCCAATGCCGGCAGCGTACGCATTGGAGATATTCAGTGTCGAGTCTGCGTTGAGTGTAACGAGTGGGTGCGGATAGTCCATAACGGAGGCGCGGTCAGCAGTGCTAGCTATATAATTGTGTTGCAGTCCGAGTGTGTGGCCAACTTCATGCGCGGCAAGCTGGCGGATTCTTGCCAACGCCATTGCTTGCAAACCAGGGTCGGTTACTTTGCCGTCTTCGTAATCGCCAACAAGTCCTTCCGCAATGAGCAAATCCTGACGGACACGCAGCGATCCCAACGTGACATGGCCTTTCAGGATTTCGCCCGTACGCGGGTCGGTGATTGCAGCGCCGTATGACCATCCGCGAGTTGCCCGATGTACCCATTGGATAACATTGTATCGCAAATCCATCGGGTCGGCAGAATCCGGCAGCAACTCAACCTGAAATGCATTCTTGTACCCTGCCGCTTCGAACGCCTGGTTCCACCATCTGGCGCCCTCAAGCAGCGCCGAGCGAATCGGCTCCGGTGCACCCCTGTCTACATAGTAGATGATAGGTTTTACAGGTTCGCTTACAGTCGCATCCGCATTTTTCTTTTCGAGGCGATGACGGATAATGAATCGCTTGACGAGTGGTTCGGTGATGGGAGTTGCATAGTCCTGATAGCTTATCCAAATAAATCCGGCACGGGGATCAAACACGCGCGGCTTGTATCTTGAATCCGGCAATTGCACAAACGAATGATGCTGACGAACCGTAATCGCTTCGGGAGTCGGAACAACCTGACGCACGTACTCACCCGGTTCATCGCCGGTAAACGTGAGCGTTACTTCCACTTCAGTGTTCTGAGGAAAATTTTTTGTACGGGCAAGATAGAATGCGGAACGGGACGCATCCAGACGGTATTGCCCCTGATTCGTTCGCTTCAGCGTGCCGACCACACTATGGGCATCGCGCAAATAAAATCCGCTTGCGTCGAGAAGCACTGAGGAATCCTGTTCGGCAACGACATCGAATCCCCATAAGATAGAGTGTGCAAACGCCTCTTCAGCCGAGCGCAGTTCATCTTTGTTGTCCGTGATTGCGCGATAAACGTAATTCGGCTGAACGAGCAACACCTTCGGTCCGCTCCGCTCGAATTTCACAACGCGTCCCCTACCAAGCTGACCACGATCCAGCCCGATATCGTTCGAACCAATTCCGGCGGGGAGAGAATTCACGTAAAGAAATTCTTCGCTCCATCGATTTACTTCGATGTATATCTTACCTCCCTTCGCATCCCAATAGTATGGAATGAATCCGGAATGCTTCTCCATTTCTTTTGTTTTCTCAGCAATGGACGGTGGGTCTGATTTCTGCTGAGCCGGGGAAAAGCAAACGACAAAGAAAAATAAACACACGAAACAACGCATGAATGCTCCGAATATCGGGTGAGGTTTGATTTTATGGGTGGTGGACTACGGAGTATAACGGGTGGGAGCGACAGAAGCAAACCTTCTCTGACAAGATACTTTAGCCATCCGATTCAGCAATCGCAATCTCAGATTCTTCCAGCGGGATGTTTGTTTCGAAGAGGTCACGGATAACGCGCGTTCTGTAATTGAAGATATACTCGAGCTGCGAACGGACGAAAAGCCGTTGCGCAAGTTGACCAAGCAACCCGAACGGGAGAGCATACAGCACTTCGTCTGTTATTTTTGTTCCATCGGCAACCTCACTCAACGTATGTTTATGACGCCAAACTTTATATGGGCCTTTGGATTGTTCGTCAACAAACATATGCGGCGGCTCGTACTCTGTAATAAGACTCTGCCATTTGATTCGCACACCCATTACCTTTACGGTGTAGTCAATGACTGTATCTTTCCTCATGTCGATTGGGGAAGGCGTTAGAATATGAAATCCAAGCGCCGGAGGAGTAATAAGCGCAAGATTTTCCGGTCGGGAGAAGAATTCAAACATTACATTTATAGGTCGGTGAATAATCAATTCTTTTCTCAATGTGAACATGTTCACTATACTCTCATCCTCTGAATATTCTCGATATACTGTTTAACATCAAATTTTCTTTTGCAGCCATTGTAGTTCATATATCTCACCTTTCCGAAAATCTTCCTTTCGCCCCACGCCCGGTCGTGAACACCGCCAAGGCTCCAGGCGATTCCCGTATAACCATTCGGATCGCACCCATCCAAGTGGTATTTATCATTCAGGAAAATGGCGATGCGCATTGCATCTTCCGGACTCGCGGTCCATTCAAGTATCTTCTTTGCCCAATACATTCTCATGAAGCCATGCATTTTTCCCGTCAACACCATTTCTGCTTGCGCGGCATTCCACAATGCATCGTGGGTGCGTGAATGTTCAAATTGCGTCCGGGTGTATTCGAATTCCCGCCGGTCTCCCCGGTGCCTGTCTAACGATGCTCTCGCCCAGGCTGGGAATCCCTCTACAGAATCATATGACTTATTGTATAGGCAAAAATTGTCGGAAAGCTCCCGCCGGACAATCAGTTCCTCGAGGAATGCATCCCGCGAGGCAACATTATGTATATGGTTGGAAACCTCCAGAGCCACACGCTGAGCGGAAATCTGACCAAAGTGAAGATAGGGCGAGAGGTTTGATTGTGCTGATTTTGTTGGATCGTTTCTCAACGAGCCATATTGTCCCAGTTTAGTCAGTTTGAATTGTTGAAGTACCTTGTGAGCAGCTGTTTCTCCGGGCGTCAGCCAATCTAGCGGTTGAACAGTAGTATCAACATCAAGAGTCCGGCGGACATTCTTCCATTCTATCAGATGTTCTTGTTGCCAACTGATTCTTTGCTTCTTAAGTTTTGGAAATTTGTCGAGAAAGCTAGACAGTGCCCGATTCACTTTCGGGCGGAAGGTGAATGCCGCGAATTCCTGTTTCTCCGAAGCAAGCCAGCTGGGAATGACGTTGTGTGCATCAACTTCGTAAAAAGGAATGGTGATACGCTTTGCTATATCGGACTTCCAACGTCGATGAATACGTAGCGGGGAGAAATCGGTAACAAGTTCACCAACCCCATGCTCATCGATGAACGCGATCATTGTTTCGACCGGCTTTCCCGAAAGAAGAAAAAAGGGAATCTTGTACTTGACGAGCGACCGCTCCACCTCTTCGAGTCCGCGCAGCATAAAGTCATATTGCCGCATAGTCGCGCCAAGAAATACGGGCGAAAGTGTAAACGCTACTGCAAGAGACACGTTTCTTTCCAGGGCACGCTCTTGGGCATAGATAAGCGCCCAGTTATCCTGCACACGCTGGTCCCGGCTCATCCAATATACAACAGGGCCGTTCCCGGAAGACCCTTCTCTCAGCATTCGAATTCTCTGCACATCCATATACATTCCCATAAAAAAGGCAGCCCGGATTCGAATCCGGGCTACCCATTGTGGACTCCATCCCAACCTAACCCATGAAATTATTCCATGGCTTGCACCAGTGGAGTCCGAATCTATTTTGATGCCCGGGGCATAAGAACAGTGTCAATAACATGGATGACTCCGTTGCTTGCCTCTATATCCGCCGCAACAACTTTAGATTTATTGATCATCACGTCCTTACCCACCACCGTGATCATAACTTTGCTGCCCTCAACTGTTTTCGCGGATTTCATTTTCACAACATCGCCCGATGCGACATCTCCCGCAACAACATGATAGAGAAGTACTTTCTTGAGCTGTTCTTTATTCTTTAAGAGATTGTCGAGATCCGCTTTCGGAATCTTAGCGAATGCTTCATCTGTCGGCGCAAAGACGGTAAACGGACCGGCAGACTTCAGCGTTTCGATGAGTCCTGCTTGCGTCAAGGCAGCTGCGAGCGTCTTGAAATTGCCTGCAGCGATTGCAGTTTCGACGATATCCTTTGTTGCTTTTTTGTTACCGTCGCCCGCAACTGAAACTCCACTGCCGGCGATAATGAGAGATAAAAAAGCGATTGATGTTTTGAAGAATGATGACTTCATGTTTTGTTCCTTTTGAGATTAATATGGATCAGGACAGATTGTCCTGCGTTCTTGTTATGCTCTTGCCATTGCCCAGCGTCGTTGAACAGATTTCCAGCCAAGCGCCTGATAGACTGCTGCGATTCCGACAAGACTATAGACAATCCGACTCAGCACTTCGGTGTTGCCACCAAAAAGAAATGCTACGAGGTCGAACTGGAAGAATCCCCATAGTCCCCAGTTTATTCCTCCAACAACAAGCAGAACTGCAATAACGATATCGAGTGTTTTCATTTGTTACTCCTTTGATTGGTTAATGAATTGATGTTGATTTGTGGTTTGATTTTTTCTTTGGTCCGGGATTGAGATGAAAAACATCCCGCACATATGAAAGCATAGCCTTGGTTGAATCCCCAACAAAGTCTGATACAGGCGGTTGCATGGATTTCGTTTCTACGAAATGTCCGCCAAGGACAAGTTTTCCTCCGCGGGAATTTACAAGCGTTTTCAACTTTTTGATTTCCGGGAGCAACCCGCTTTGTTTGGGAAGTTCCGACAGTGAAAGGCAAACGAGATCTACTTTTGTGGCTTTCGCAAACGCCATCAACGTGTCCATGGGAGTATTCGCTCCAATGAAATGCACCTTGAATCCCTCTCCCTCCAGCGTGTTTGCGACGCAACGCAAGCCATTCTCATGCATCTCTCCTTCAGGGCAAGCACAGACGGCGGTCATTCCATTAAACTCTTTCCTGTGAATCTCAGATGTCATACGGGCAAGCGCTTGTGCAAGTGCATGCGAAGCAAGGTGTTCCTGCGAAACCTCGAGACGCCGTTGTTCCCAGAGTATACCAATCTTTTTGAACGCCGGGCTAATAACATTATCTGCCATCATCGGAAAGGAAATTTGATGTTTGTGCAGGTAGAGAAGCAGTTCCAATAATCCTTTTTGATCCGCTTGTAATGCTTCTTCCTTGAAAACCTCGGCAATAGGCTCATAATTTTTTGTATGGACGCCGACTGCAAGACGTTCCTGCTGATTTTTCGTCATCGGAGGCGGCTCACCACCGGTTATTGTGTAGCCTTTTTTTTCTGCAAATTGAACAATATCTTTGAGGTGGAATTTCCGATGGCCACCGGGAGTACGGACGCAAGGTACGGTTCCCTCATCGCTCCAACGTTTCACTGTTGTTTCAGCGACATTGAGCATACTTGCAACTTCTTGTGTGGAAATCATGGTCAGTCCGTTATAGATGATTTAGTTGTTTTGGACGATTTAATATAACCAAGAAGCAGCATCATGTCAAGGAAAACTTTTAACTATTTTTGGGATGGGAATGAACGGGTGAGAAATGAAAAATCCCGCCCAACATGTCGTTGAAACGGGATTCAGTGATTCAAAAAATGTTCTTGTCTTGGCGTCGACGCCGGCGTAACGCTCAACCAAAGATTGACAGCACTACCGGTAAGTAGTTTAACGACGCGTGGTGATTTTCCGCCGTTCGTCAAACCAGTTTCTTCTCAATCGCCATTCGCACAGCATTAGCGCGGTTGTGAACTTGCAGTTTTTTGTAGATGTTGCGGATATGAACACGCACGGTATGAGGACTTATGAAGAGTTTCTCGGCCAGAGTAACATTTGTCTCGCCCTGCACAAGGCCTTGCAGCAATTCTATCTCGCGATCACTCAGATCGAGCGATCCATCGTTTGGCGGTTTGGATTGCACTGCGGCGGAAGAATCATCAGGAGGAAGCCGCAACATCGTCAGAACTTTGCGCGCAAGCGATTGAGAGATCGGGGCGCCGCCGCGAAGACATTCCTCCAGAGCTTCAACCAGATTATCGGGCGACTCATCCTTCAGTAAATAACCGGACGCACCCGCCTGAATGGACTGCAATATCTTGCTCTGATCTTCAAACACAGTCAACATCATCACTTCGATGTCGGGAAAGCTCTCTTTGAGGCGTTGCGTCGTCTCAATGCCGGAAATTTTTGGCAACTCAATATCCATCAGTATTATGTGCGGCAACTTGCTGGGCTGCATTCTGGTAATGCCATTCAGGGCCGCTTCACCCGATGCATAGGTTGCGACCATCTCGATGTTCTGGTACAACGAAAAATACTGCTCGAACCGCTGACGCAGAGCAGGATTATCTTCAACAAGGGCAATGCGAATAAGACTCATTTTGATCTCACTTTAGAAACTCCGAAGCGACGCCTGTGGTACAATGTCGGATTTCCATTCTGCTCCTTCAATACTTCAATTGGGGTATTCTGATTCCAATGGAATCTCAACCGATACCGTCATTCCGCCGTTTTCTTCAAATCGGCATTTGCCTCCAAGCTCCTCCGCCCTGCGCTCCATATTTGTAAACCCGTAACCAGAAAGTACTTCCTCCTGTTGCGTCGCTGACGTCTGCCCGTCATCACGGATACAAAGAACAACTTTGCCCTTGTCGCAACGGAGGGAGATGTAGATGTTCGAAGCATTGGCGTGCTTTAAGGCATTCGTTAACGCCTCTTGAGCAATACGGAAAAGATGCAACACTTGTATCGGTGAGAGTGTTACATTCTTTTCCGATTCAAAAGAGAAGTGTATCCGTGGCGTTGCCACATGCTGCACCAGTTTCTTTCCGTAGGCTTCTACGCTCTCAAAGAATTCACGCAGGGACATTGAGGGTGATCCCATTGCCCAGATTGTCTCGCGCAATTGCGACATGGTGAGACGCGCATCATCCCGAAGAGTTGAGATGAGGGCATTACTCTTAGTATGATCGGGGCGATTGCCGAATTTTTCGGCGAGCTCCAGTCCGGTAATGATGCCGGAAAGCTGCGCACCGACATTGTCATGAAGGTCGCGGGATATTCTTTCACGCTCTTCCTGCAAGGCACGTTCCTTCTCCAATTCTCGCAATTGCTCTTTCAGTTTTCGGGTGGAAATAAATCTTACGATGCCTGCAAACAATCCCGCCAAAATCACCATCATAACAATTTTGAACCACGCAGTCATCCAAAAGGGCGGGACAATTGTGAGATAGAGTTTCTTTCCGGCTTCATTCCATACGCCATCGCTGTTTGACCCCTTGACATGCAAGACGTAACTCCCGGGATCGAGATTGGTGTAACTGGCGTACCGCCGCGGGCCTGAGTAGATCCATTTGTCATTGAATCCCGCGAGCTTGTACGCATATTTATTTCTCGGCGGGTCGACATAATCAAGCGCAGCAAACTCAAACGAGAAATAACTTTGATCATACCGCAGCCGAATGGAATCGACCATCGTGATCGATTTGCTTGTAGGGAACTCTTTATCAAATACTTTGAACTGCGTCAGCAAAACTGGCGGAATGTGATCATTCTCCTTAATGTCATGGGGGGAAAATCTGTTCATGCCGGCAACTCCGCCGAAAAATAATTCACCATCGCTGCTCTTGTAGTACGCGCCAGTGTTAAATTCATCTCCCTGTAATCCGTCGAGTGCAGTATAGTTCCGGAATGCGCTTGTGAATGGATTATAGTGCGAGATTCCTTTATTCGTGCTGATCCAGAGAGTTGAGTCCTCGTCTTCAAGAATTCCGTATACAAAATTATTTGCCAGCCCATTGCGGTCAGTGATCCGAACAAATGTCCGGGTCGCGGGATTGAATCTGCAAATGCCGCCGCCGAATGTTCCCAGCCATATGTCGCCTGATTTCGTGACGCAAATAGTCCGTACATCATTTACAGGAAGAGAGGATGAGTCTGCAGGATTGTTCTGATAGTATGTGAAGGATCGATTCTGTGGATCAAATTCATTCACTCCGCCCACATACGTCCCGAACCATAAGTGGCCTGCCCGATCCTGGTTGATAGCCCAGACAACCTCGTCACTTACACTCTTGCCATCGGTTTTTCCAAATGGATAGCGTTTCCATTGCTGCGTTTGCGCGTCGAATGACGCGAGGCCATTGGATTGTGTGCCGGCCCAAATCGTTCCGCCCTTGTCACGATAGAGAGTCCGGATCGTTTTGTCCGGAAGTGTTGTCGTATCATGCGGTGAATGTTGAAAAGTTCTTATCAGCCTGCCTTCCGAACTGAACACTTTAATTCCCTCGTCGGTTGTCGCTGCCCAGACCGTGGAGTCAACATTTTCCATCACGCTCCAAATGCCGGCATCGGTAAGCCTGTTGCGTTTGTTGTGTGCAGGACTGCGCATCAATCCACTGCCTGAGCCAACCCACAAATTTCCGCTGCGATCCAAAAGCATCGCAAGAACAAAATCGTTCGCCAAAATTCCGGGGGAAGTCAGCGTGGAAATTGTTTCGAACTTTTGCTTTCGCCTTGAAATTTTATCGACACCACCCCCCCACGTACCGATCCAGATGTCTCCGACGTTATCGCGAAAAATGGAACTGACGGTGCTGTTCGAAATGGAATTCACCGAGCCCGGATCGTGAGGTATCTTTTGGAATATGCCGGTCCGCGGGTCGAAGACATTCACTCCTTCGTGCGTTCCAAGCCAGACATTTCCTTTCTCGTCCTCTAAAACAGGTGAGGCGTAGATACTGCCCGGACTTTTAGGATCGTTTGGTTTGTAGACAAGCCGCGTAGATTTCCCCGTTACTCTGTCCAGAATGTTCACTCCCTTTGCACGGGTGCCCACCCAGAGTTTTCCATCCCGTGTAATCAGCGTGCCGATTAATCGGTTATCGCTAAGGGAATTCGGATTGGAGGGATTGGAAAAAAAGCGTGTCGACCACCCGCTGCGCGGATCGAATTTGTTCAATCCATTGTCAGTCGCTATCCACAAAAATCCGTCGGGATCTTCAACGATGCCGGTGATTTCATTGTCGCTGAGCGATGCAGCATTGAGGGAATCGTGGGAGTAGCGTATCACTTTGCCGGTCGTGCGGTTGAAAAGATTCAGGCCCGCGTCCGATGTCACCCAGAGTCTTCCCTGTGAATCCTCGTATACCGTGCCGACTTTGTTGCTGGCGATGCTTGTCGGGTCATTCGGATCATGGAGGTAGGATGTAAACTCTTCTGTGTTGTAATTGAAACGGTTCAACCCGCCGTCACGCGTCGTAACCCAGAGTGTGCCGCTGCGGTCTTCTGAAACATTATGGATAAAGCTGCTGGATAATGAGTGCGGGTTCGTCGGATCGTGCTTGAATATGCGGCATGTGTAGCCGTCGAAGCGATTCAATCCATCAATCGTACCAATCCATATGAAGCCGTGGGAATCCTGCGTTACACAGCTGACAGTGTTGTGAGAAAGGCCTTTCTCTGTTGTAATATGATCGATGATGCCGCTGTAGGATTGGGAAAGAGAAACAGAAGGAAGGAATGCAAGTATCAACAACCATTGCAGTGCATCATCTCGAAATCTAAACAAAACTTCTCCGCGCCTTAAATGGAAAGTGTGAATTCAAATTAGGCAAGGCATCGGAAAGAGGCAACATAAAAACACGAATCCCGTTTCGACCCCAGCTTTCAATCAGGATAAAAACGGGATTGTGAAATTTACCGCAACAACACAAGCTTCCTGGTTTGAATGAATGTCCCCGCCTGAAGTTTGTAAACATAAATCCCGCTCGAGAGTCCGGCGGCATTGAACGTCTTGTCATAACTCCCTGCCTGAAAATTTTCATTCACCACCGTTGCAACCTCCCGCCCAAGCATGTCAAACACGTTCAGCTTAACGCGCCCGGCTTCCGATATTTGGTATCGAATATTCGTAGAGGGATTGAACGGATTCGGGTAATTTTGGTGCAGGGCGAAGCTGCCCGGATTCTGGTTGGCATTCCCGGTGGATGTTACACTATTTCCATAATGCATAATCAGCGTTTTCAAAATTCCATCATCATATCTCCCGACAGTCCACATATCACTTGAAGATATCTTGGCAATATTTCCAAGTGAAGGATCCGATGGCATCTGTGTGGTCACTGTCGCCCATGAACTTCCGTTATAGTGGACAAAAGAAGAGCCGCTTGACCAAATATCATTTGAGGCATTGTGTGCTGTTCCCGCTCCTCCGCCCGGACTCGACACGACCGTCCATGCGCTGCCATTGTAATGCATGAACAAAGGCACGTATGATCCTCCATTGTTATATTCTCCCGTCGCCCAAATATCATTTGCGGATATAACCTCTATGCTATATAAAAAGCTTTCCAATCCAACATTGGGAATTGATTGCACACTCCAGTTGGAACCGGACTTATGAAGAATCATTGCAATGAACGGAATGCCGAGTTCCTTCGAGTAGCCGGCTGCCCAAATATCATTTGCAGATATTCCTTTCATGTCTGTAATGAAATTGGACCTGTTGTTTGATTGATTCGGAGTATCTAAAATATCCCATCTTGATCCGTTCCAATGTGCAACCAGCGTTCCGATTGATGGGCCCGGTGCTCCGACAGATTTATAGCCCCCGGCATAAATATCATTTGGCCCGAAAGCGAGCACACAATCAAAACTGCTTCCGCCCGTAACAACGGGAGTATTCATCACGCTCCATACGCTGCCGTTCCAGTGCATAGCTACCATTTGTGGCGTTGCGGGCACCCCTGAAGCGTTTCCAACGGCATAGACATCATTCGATGCGAGCCCGACAACTGCGTTAAGCTCATTGTACTGGGAAGCGGGATTGGGTGATGGCACAACTGTCCAATTGGTCCCATTCCAATGTTCAGTCAACGTGCTGGAAGGCTGCTGATCAAAAGTGCCGACTGCCCACACATCATTTGGCGAAATGGAACCGACGCCTCTCAGGATATTGCGCACCGGACTCGGACTCGGGCTTGGAACAACGGTCCATTGTTGTGCCACGACGTAGTCGCCTCCGGTCATGAGCACAGCGATTGCCAGAAATAAAATATTCGGAAGCGGGCGATGCATGGTTTTTCCCCTTTCAGGTTTTAGTTGTAAAATAGATGCAAAAGCGGATTGGCTGGTTCATATTCAAGCTGCATTCAAGTTGCTCAATAAACGCCGCCGCAAAATCCCCCAAAGGAATGAAAGAGTAGTTAATCCATTACAGATAAGAGATGCCCATCAAACAAGAACCACATTGCGTGCCAACCCATTGATAACGCAAGTCCTCTATTCGCCCGGAAAAGGTGTTGGAGAGAATTGAATTTCCGGATTGAGAGAAGTTGGCTTTCAGTCGATGCGGCTCACGCAGATAGGAATAGGGGTGTATCGGTTGAATCGTATTCGCCAGGACAGGAAGTCACACTCAGCATAAGTTTCTCTCAAATGACAAGTGGGATTGTCAAATAAGGGAAGGGTGAGCCTTCCCCAAATATATCTTTGATCTTCTTCCTCTATTCCAACTATTCTCATAATCGCAAGAACAAGTCTGCAATCACCGCCATGGGAAACCAATCACCCCCTCTTATGCCCGTATGAGGTTGGGGATAAGGCGGGAAGAATTCTTCGTTCAATTCAATGTCCTGTAGCTACCAGACTATTCTCACCTTCAAAGCTTGTGTAGCCTTTTACCCTGTAAACAAACAGCGCAGAAGTTGCTTAAGCAAGGATTATCAGGCAGCAGCGCAATTCCCTTATTGCAAAAATCTCACCTGTCAGAATCCAGATCATGAAGAGCAATACCTGCCGCATTTGAACAAGCACTTGAGCATTTTACAAACGTTGGTGCCACAAAAGAGCGTCGCGCACTCAACAACAACTTTCAACATTTAAAACATACTCCCCGCTTCACGCATAACATCACCCGAGCACACAGCACGGGCAAACATGAAGGGGCCGGATCATTTGATCCGGCCTTTTTGTCTACGTTCAGATTCCTGCACGAGAGTTGCACTCTCTTCCCGTTTTCTTGGCGGCTCGTGTTGATCTCAAAACTCCGCACTCACTCCAATTGTAGGCAGAATACCGATTGCACTCTCGTCGAAATTGGTTTTCTGCTCTCGTTCATTCCACCGGGGGATGCCGGAACATTTGTTGTTATAGACGTTCTGTATGTCGAGATACACAATCAGGTTCCACGATAAGAAGTTCCATCGCCGGTCAACACGAACATCAAGGCTATGGGCGTTTTTGAGGCGAAGAGAATTGTATGCGGATACCTTCTGCGTACCGTCAGCGTTGAAAGGTGTGTAGGGCTGTCCCGATGAAAAACGGAATTTCATACTCGCTTCCCATCGCTCATCGAACCGATAGCCTCCGCTGAGATTAACAAGAACCCGCTGATCATACGAGCCAGGCCGTTCGACACCATCGAGCGCGGTAAAATTCGTCTGGCCAAAAGTG
Organism: Bacteroidota bacterium; assembly: GCA_046597825.1. Taxonomy (GTDB): domain Bacteria; phylum Bacteroidota; class Ignavibacteria; order UBA10030; family UBA6906; genus CAADGV01. Next base: position 14,085 of record JBKJJX010000288.1, read on the forward strand.
AGACTGAGGAGTCCGTACAGCGGAACCTCCGAAAGTTTTTTCTGCAGCAGCAGTTCTATGCCGCGTGCACGACCCGTTCCTTTACTTACAAGTTTGTCAAACCCGAATGAATCAAAGTTTTCATCTGTCCCGCCAAACCCGCCACCGGTGTTTGCCAGTACGAGATACCGGCGCGTAAGACTCGCCGGATAATCTGAATATGCTTTGAAAAATCCCTCCAGCCGGATTTTGAGATCAGGGCGAAGAAGGTGTTCCACGCTAAGAATGTATTGATCTGCGCGCAGGTCACGAAGCCCGCGGTTTTCCGGATTGGCAACGAGCCAAATGTATGAAGGACTCTGGCGGTACACTCCTGCACTCGCCCCAATGTTCGTGAGCGGAGAAATTGCAAACGTGAGAGAGGATCGGGGTGAAATATATGTTTTTGTTTCGAGCAAACTGAAATAGTCAAGACGACCGCCAATGGTCAATTCGAAATTATCCAGGAAGCGTTGCGACAACTGGGCATAGCTTGCGGCCTTGACTCCACTCGATTCATAACCCTGAATGTTGATGTTGAGCGTATCGCCGTACGTGGTTCCGTAACCGGGCAGCCGAAGGTCTGTTGTGAACCGGATATATTTCAATTGGGTGCCAAACGATAGCTCTGTTGCCGGCGCCGGTTTTATTACAAGATCAGCACGCACACTTGTCTCACCCTCCTTCGATCTGTTGGTGAAGATAGGAGTAAGCAACGAGTCGCGTTGAATACCGTTGTAGTTGCTGAATGTACGACCAAGCGTGGCGCGAAATAATCCTTTGGAAAAGACGTGTTGCCAGGATAAACCGCTCACATACTGTCGTTGCGCTGTGCCAAGAATCCGGGAATTATTAAACCGTGCGTCATCATCCTTATTTAGAAAATTCACGTCATCGATCGCTCCCAGAGCAAGGAACGTCAGGCTATTTAATCCGTCAAGCCGGTAGGATACTCTGTCGAGGAAATCCCAATATTCCGGAACAAAACTGAATCCAGCCGCTTTGAATATGAGGTCGAGATAACTCCTCCTTGCCGAGAAGATGAACGAGCTCTGCTCGTTGATCGGACCGTGGAGGTTGATCCCGAACTGACTTGCCGAGATTGTGCCTTTACCGCCAATGTACTCGCGCCTACCGTCTTGCAATTCAACTGTGAGAACAGAAGAAAGTCTGTCTCCGTAGCGCACGCCGAATCCGCCCGTGGAAAATGCAGTCTCGCGAACGAAGTCAAGGTTAATGTAACTCAGCGGCCCACCGCTTGCTCCCTGCGTTCCGAAGTGGTTGATATTCGGAATCTCAATATTATCGACCACAAATAAATTCTCTGATGGTGCCCCACCACGCACCACCAGATCGTTTCTCCCCGGCTGCGCCTGTGCGACTCCGGGAAGAACGGAAATTGCACGTACAACGTCTTCAAAACCGCCGGGCGAACGGCGAATCTCTTCGTACGAAAGTCTCTGCACACTCATCGGCTCATCCGGGGTTTTCTGAAAGTAACTTGCGCTCACTTCAACCTCGTCGCCACGTATGGCAGCTTCTTCGAGCCGCACAACAAGCTCAACAGATCGTGCAGCAGCGATAACAATATCTGTAACGATCGCAGGTTTATATCCCACGGCTGAGACCCGCAACTGGTATGTTCCGATCGGAACATTTGAAATCGCGAAGCTCCCTTCTGCATCTGCTGCTGCACCGAGTGTGGAGTTCAGAATGACGGCATTCGCCCCCGCAATAGGCTCTTGAGTCGATTCCGTGAGGATGACTCCTCTAAGTGAACCGCTTGGCGTTTGACCAAACAGGAAAGTCGTTGCAAACACGTATGCAAGCACTACAATGATGAATCGTGTTGTCTGACCGATCATGATTCAGAAACCACGGAACGTGAAATTGCCATCTACTCACCCTCAAATTGTGTATCGAAATCATACATAATATCCGTTATAGATGATTTAGTCGTTATGGACGATTTAATATACGTAGAAATCCAGCACAAGTCAATTAGTTTTTCAATCAGCAGGGAATCAGGGTAGCGAGCGATGTTGAGATGAGGACGTGGAGAAATAGGAGAGTGAACGTCACGAGAGCTGGCCTTACAGCGGACACGAATGAGGCGGGTGATCGAATCTTGCCATTGGCGTGAATGAGAGTCGGAAGGACGACTCAATCGTAAAGAAACGGAGGGTCAGGGTCAAAAAGAGGAATCGATTCATGTGTAAATATCAGCGGATCAGCAACAGCTTCTTTTGTTTGTGAAGAACTTCCAGACTGCAACCGATAGAAATATAGCCCGCTTGAAAGATCACTTCCATCTCACCTCGCTTCTTGCTCTCACCGTTATGAGACACGGGATGCATGGGGGCAGATTCATCAAGCGGCTGACCATCGGGTGAAGGGCCTACTGCAGCGAGGCTGCTCAGGTACACGATTCTCTTGATGGTGTTCGAATTGTTGCGACAGATTTCCATCAATCTTTTTGTTGCAAGATGGTTGCATTGATAGTATTTATCGTTCGATCTAGCTCTCGTTACTCCAGCAAGGTGACAGATGCAATCGACGCCATCAAGCACTCTGTCCCATGCAATGCCGTTGTTCAAATCCCCCAACAGGATCTTAATGCCGAGAGTCTCCAGAGTTGTTACGTTGAGCCGGTCCTTGGCAAGACACGTTATCTCATCTCCGCGTGCAGTAAGCCGTTCGAGGAGATGACTGCCGATGAATCCTGTTCCTCCCGTGACGAGCGCTTTCATAGTGCCTCCTCGCTACTGATATGACTGCGAACCGACGACTCCGCCGGAGAATTTTTGAATAAGTGCGATTGCTTTCGAAACCGCATCAACGACGAACGGACTGAACCGGAGAACAATGAAAGCAACAAGTATTCCGGCGATTCCATCCCATGCGTAATGGTATCTGCCATACACGGTGGCAACATAGACGGTGAGAACGATGGGCAGAGCGACCCAAAAGAGTTTTCTGTTGTAGCGACAGAGCATAACCACCATCACTGTCGCTGCACAACAATGCACGCTCGGGAGGCATCCGCCCGGATAGTGTACATTGCTTCGCATCCACTCGCCGCAGGACGTGAAGAATCCGCCGTCGAGAGGGACGGTGAACATTTCAGGATAATGCACCAGGGGTCCCGCAACCGGAAATACGATGAAGCCACAGAAACAGAGAATATTAGCGAGAGTAAGATTCAGCAAGTAGTCGTGAGCACCTTTCGTGCCCGTGGAACGGTAACAGACAAGGGCAACAAGCGGCAACAGAGGAAGGTAAATGACGTACGCAAACATCATCCACTCCGTTAAGATCGGATTTGTGATTAACGTCAACTATAATTCCCCAACAGCGACAATTATTTTTCCCTACTGTTAATTGACGTTTTCCTCTTGTTTTTCCTCACCTCTGGTGTTACTCCCTCCTCGTTCTTGGGAATGCTTGAGGCGATAGCTTTCCACGTTCAATTCCAAAATGATACTGTGGTGGATCAAACGGTCGATCACTGCCGCTGTCGTCGTTGGATCTTTGAAGATCCGCTCCCATTGCGAGAAGGGAAGATTGCTTGTGATCATGACGCTGCCCCGTTCGTACCGTTCTGCTAACAGGGTGAAGAGTACTTCCATTTCTTCGCGACTCTGTTGCACGTAGCCGATATCATCAAGGACAAGCAGTTCGTAACGTGCGAGGCGCTTGATCAGTCGCGCAAGCTTCAACTCTCGTTTGGCAATCAGTAACTCCTGCACAAGCATGCTCGATGCGGTGAACAAGACGCGCCGTCCGCGTTGCACTAACTCCTGTGCAATGGCGCAGAGGAGATGGGTCTTGCCGCTTCCTGGATTACCAAACGCCAGAACATTCTCACATCGATCAAGGAACGTTCCTTCAACCAGACTTCCAATCTGTGTGCTAACTGCACGAGGCAGACGGTTCCGCTCGAACTGTGCGAGACTCTTTTCCAGTGGCAGTCGCGAGTCACGCAGTAAGCGACCGATCCTGTTCATCCGCCGTACTTCACATTCCCGCTCCAGCATGTTGAGCAGATACTGCTCATACGAGAGTGATTCCTGCTGTGCAAGGCGTGCACATTCCTGATAATATTCTCGTACTACCGGCAGGTGAAGTTCTTTGAGATGCGACGTGATCTCCGCCTGCAGTGTTGTTGTCGTGCTCATGCGCTGACCTCATGAGCATGTTCGAACGTCGATAGTGCTTGTGGGAGAAGCAGCTTGTCGTAACGCAACAGGTCCACCGGCATGACCACAACATCGGGTGTCGCGGGCGCTGTTGCATTGTGTAAGGAACGCACCTCTCGTTCAAAGGCATCTTCCGTGATGTTCGCCTGAGCATTGATCAATCGCTTCAATGCACTGTCCACCAACGCTTCACCTTCACTGGCTGCACGCTGGAGGATCATCAAGTACCTCTTGCTTGCCGTTGAGCCTGCATGGTCTTTCAACTGATCGTACGCCACACGGAATCGGTGCGTGGGAAAGAGTTCGTCTCGATAGCGATAGTTCTCGAACGCACCCGGTTTCCGTACAAGCCATTCAATAATATGGCGATACTGGATATGGCGGCCACCTTCTCCACGCAAACGGGGAAGGCTCTCAACACACCGCTGCGCATAGTATACGTCCACACACTCCGCATGAAGATGCACATCGACCATTTCTCCAATCAAGCGGCTATAGACCGAGTAGGTATTATGATTCACCCGGATAGTGCTGCTTGGTCCCACTTTGACCATCACTCGCTTGTCTGCATCTAACCGTTTTGAAGGAAGGGCGCGCAGTACAGCAAGCTCCTCCGCAAAGCGTTTCTTCCTCCCGCTGTTCCGTTGATGAAATATCGTACGGAGGAATGCCGAATAGTCTTTGCGAGTTGTGAACTCACGGCTTCCACGCAATAATAACGCTTGTTCCACTGCGCGCTTGAACCGGTAATGCGATTGCTCAACATCGCCATTTTCGTGAGGGCTATTGCGGTTTGTCTTCTTTCCCTCGATACCGTAATGCCGCAAGAGAGCCTGATAGCGCATCGTGAACTCATCCGGATGCGTTGTCTTCTGCACTGCTGCCGTCAGGCGATCCGTCTGATGCGTCCGCGGCACACCACCAAGTTCCCACAGCGCGTTCTGCAATCCTTCACTCAAGCTCTCGAAACTTTCTGAAAAACAAATCGTCCCTGTCTCCCAATTGGAGTACGGCAGCACCAGATGATACACCAAATGATCAAACCGTTCACCACCGATTGTCACCTCAAGACTCCCCATGCGCGTGAAGTCCGATTCACAGAGAACGCCCGGTGCATACTCCTGCGCAAAAAAGACTTCCTGCGCCGGGCCTTCCAATGCCCGCCACCGTTTTACTGCTCGTTGTAACGTCCGCAACTGCCCATCGGAAAACCTTCCCGGATACTGTTTCTGCAACTCCTCGAACAGCGTCTTTGCTTCAAGTCCTGGGTTGACCGAGAGTAATTCCCGAACCCATTCCCACACTTCCTTGAATGGATCTTCTCTCGTCCGCCAACCATGAACCGTCCGCATTTCACTCGGCAGCTTTCCCGACCGAAGATACTTGCGCGCCGTCTTTACGTCCATTCCTGCCTTCGAGGCACCTATGGCTTGGGTCTTCTCTGTTTGCACCAACTTCTGTAACCTCCTGACTTGATGGTCACTGATCATCCGGCTCCTTTCGTTCAAAAAACGATTGTTCTCGGTGTTCAGTCTACCAATTTATTCCCTCTTTCATAGGGAATTCTAATTGTCGTCAGTAGGGATTTCTAAATGTCGCTAATCAGCCTGACGGAGGTGTCCACGACCCTGCCAGAACTTGTTTCTTCTCCTACGACCCCGAGCTATATCTAAATGAAAACAGCACCCTGGTTTCAATTGTTGATACTGGGAGTATTTCAGTTTCGGGTAGCTCCGCAAAGAAAAAGAAATCACTGAAGCAAAAACTCGAACCGCAAAAGGCTGGCAACAGAACGCCAACGTTGGCAAGCCAGATTGGTACTTATATCAATCGGGGTATTTCAAGAAACGAAGCCCTGCAGCTGGCATTAACCTGGAATAAAAGCA
>JBKJJX010000271.1:0-14349 GCA_046597825.1 Bacteroidota bacterium
GTGCTGAAAAGAGAAGGGAATGGATATTTGGAATCCTATTATGCGTTCGGTGACAATCGTTGGCAGCTTGTGCTTCAGAACGGGAGCGCCATCCGTCCGGATCCGGCGTTGAAAGCGTCGGGGACAGGAAATGCCGTAACGACGTTCGAGAAAGTCCGAAATGATGAAAACGAAAAGTCGGTTCAGGTTATTATCCAATCAGGTTCTCATACGATATCAAAAATGTTTCATATGAAAACGGGTGAACCATTCCTCCACGTATCGGTGACTGATTCAATCGCGGGGACATCAAAAGTTGAGTATTTGCTGTCGACATATTCCTTTCTCCCCGACGGGAAGCGATACAATGAGTACAAGCCATTGGATTTTGTCTTCACGCCGCAGCTTCGTCCCGAACCCGATGAAATCATTGCCGACCATATCTTCCGTTCGCCGGCGTTCATGATGCAGAAAGGAAATATCTTCGCGGCGCTCATCCCGGATCTTTCGTCAATTGATGGGGAGAACCGCGTACTGAGAGCCTCTGCTGATTTGCAAGTTGAGACCGGCTCTGCCCCTTTTGTTTCGTTCGGTTTGATGAACTGGGTTCGAAAAAAGGAACACGTCTACTATGCGCACGATGAATCTCTCGCGGTCAATGTTGCTGATACGTCGCTATCGTTTAACTACTATCTCTATCTCTCTGCAACAGCAACACCACGTCAGGGCTTTCAGGGTGTTGTAAGATTTGAGTGGGAGAAATATGGACACCAAAATTTCATGTCGCCTGTCGGTCCGCAATCAAAGCCGTTCTCTACATACATCCACAAAGCCTGGTATGAATTCCTGCCGACGATAGCACACTCTGCGTCATACGCAGGAAAGTCAGTGACGCTGTTGACACAAGGGAGGCTTGCGTGGAGCAACAACCTTCCGAAAGAGGCGGATAACGATTCATGGTTCAATGTGTGGTTCAACTCGCTCCGAACCGCATACGGCATGTATCTTTACGGTCAGCAAACGGGAGCCGAGGAATTGAAGAAACAGGCAGAAGGCGTGCTTGAGCTTGCATTATCCGCTCCGCAGACTGAAGGGCTGTCGCCATCGATATTTTATTTCGATCGCAGCGGCGGGCATTGGGTTCCGGATCAAAAGTGGGGTGGGATTGCGGAGGGCGAATATTTTTCCGTTGTGCACAATGCCTGGACGAATTACTGGCTGTTGCAGTGGACCGATCTTCTTCCGGCACGGAAGAAAGAAATCGAATCGTACACAGAACGCTTTGCAGCATTTCTTCTTTCTCATCAAAAGGCGAGCGGCGTATTCCCGTCATGGTTTCATTCAACGACTCTGCAGCCCGCTGAGACGTTTGCCAATGAGAATGCTGAAACCGCCGGATCAGCTTTTTTTCTGGCTGAACTCTATAAAAGAACCGGCGACACCAAATATTTGTCCGCTTCGGAAAAAGCAATGCAGTACATCTTCACATCTATCCTGCCGGAAAACAAGTGGTTCGATTACGAAACATTTTTTTCCTGCTCGCGCAAGCCCGTCGATTTCTTTGATACGTATACGCAGCAGCATCCTCAAAACACATTGTCAATGTTCATGGCTGCGGAAGCCTGTTACGCATTGTACGGAGCAACGAAAAAAGCCGTTTACAAAGATAACGGCGTTGCAATCATGGATTATCTCAGTCTGTATCAGCAAGTGTGGAGCCCGAAATGGCTTTCGTGTGAATTGCTTGGCGGCTTCGGTGTGCAGAATACGGACGGCGAGTGGAGCGATTCGCGGCAGGGATATTTTTGCATGACGCTGATGCACTACTACGAGCTTACCGGCAAGCGAGAGTATTTTGAACGCGGCGTTGCTGCCTTGCGGGCGATGTTTTCGTTGTTTGAACCAAATGGTTCACCGCGAACTGCCGAGAATTACGGCCATGGCGCGTACAATAATTTGTCCGGCACGACCGGCATTCACTGGGGAACGGGAAGCTCGGTTGTTTCCATACACATAATCCGTAAAAAGTACGGAGACGCCTTCATCAATGCGAGGCAGGGTTGGGGAGTTGGAATTGATGGCTGCAGGTTTGACAGTGTCGAAGTGAGAAACGATACAATCCGGTTTGCGCTCCATGATGTTGTTCATTCGCCGCGGAAAATTGTATTGATGTGCGGCGATCTCCAATCTGATTCTTATACAATTGAAATGAACAAAGTTGTCCTCGGGCGGTATTCGCGCAAACAGCTTGAAGATGGAATCGAGGTCCGGATTTGAACAAAATCATTCTGCTTGCGATGATTCTCTACGCGACAATCGGACTCCAGTCTTCCAATCCAGGGCAACCTGATCAAAACTCGGGCCGGATCTTCGCCGCGGTGTTGCTTATTCGTGGAAGTGTTTCGGGCGGCAATATCGGATCGTACGGCGTGTATGTGCGCAATGAAGGAGACACGACGTGGAAGAAAGTTACCCGCTCGAACCTTATCTCGTTTGGTCTTGGATATTCTGAACACGGTGCATCACGACGATACTATGTTGCAGGCGGAAATGGGGTGCATCGATCAACGGACGGAGGAAACACATGGCGCGTACTTACAACGTGGACGACCGAGGAAATTCTTGGCGTCGTGCCCGACCCGGTTGATTCGGCGGTGATTTATGCCGGTACCCCACTGGGTGTGTTCAAAACTACTGACGATGGAGCGACATGGATCAGGAAGATGACCGGTTTTAAGAAGTGGTTCATTCAACACCTCATCATGGATACGAGAGATCGTCAGACATTGTATGCGGCATCCGAAGACGATTTTTACAAAACCACGGACGCAGGCAACAGCTGGAAACCAATGCACAGCGGCAAGCAACATCCCCTTGCTTTTGTTCAGCATCCTGCGAGGCCCGATTATTTTGTTGCAGGGTTTGAGGATGGTGGAATCATGCATTCATCCGACAACGGTATCACGTGGATTCCATCAAATAATCTGACGGCGACCACCATCTATACCTTCGGCTCATCGATCGACGGGAAAGATTTATATGCAGGTGGATGGAAAACCGGTTTATGGCGCAGCGAAAATGCCGGGGTTACCTGGGCTCAGGTCTGGTCTGATACGTCACTTGAGGCGATCTATTCCATTTTTGTCGATCCGCGCAATGCTCAACATCTCATGGTCGGATCAGTCGGCAATGGAATTTATGAATCTCACGACCGCGGTAGTACATGGCGCTATGCCGGACTCGCCGGCGGACAAATAAAACAAATAGAACTCTATAAATAATATGACGACAAACTCAATGATCATCAAAGTACTATCGATTTTCGTATTCCTCTTTTTCTGCGGAGAGACACTTGCGCAGTCCACTGTCTACGCTTCTGTGGTGACGACAAAACTGTTTGTGGTGGGTGCACCGAACGCAAACACCGGACTATTTTACCAGCATCCCGGCGATGACACGACGTGGCAGCATTCGGGTCCCACGCGCATACGTGCCTTCGGGGTCGCGTCGGACATTGCTTCGAAGGGGCAAGTCATCTACATCGCCTCGGGGAATGGACTTCACAAAACCACAGACGGCGGAAAGAGCTGGCGTATTACGACGGGTTGGGAGATCACGGAAGTCCTCTGGGTAACGCCTGATCAACGAAACAAAAACATTGTGTACATCGCAACCGTGTATGGAATTTACAAGACAACGGATGGGTGCACGACGTGGCAGCAAATGAACAACGGAATTACTAATCCCGCGTTCACATCCTCTCTCATCATCGATACGGATGATCCGAACACGCTCTATTGCTCGTCTGAAGACGGAGTGTTCATCAGCCACGATGCTGCCAAGTCCTGGAAGCGCGCCGGACTCCACGTCAGCAAGATTCGCGTTATCGTTCAGCATCCGACAAAGAGTAATATCCTGTTCGTTGGAACGGAAGACAACGGAATCTATTACACTGAAAATGGAGGGAAGTGGTGGAAAAAAGCCGAGGCAGGTATCGACAATTCCACGTTCTATACGATCGCGTTTGATCCGGTCCATCCCGATACTATGTTCGCAGGTGGATATGTAAGCGGCATTTACAAATCTATCGACGAAGGCAAAAGCTGGCGCCGGTCGTCTAAGGGTCTGGAAGATTTCTCGATTCACTCCATCGCTGTCGACCCGAAAGAAAGCAGTCGTGTCTATGCGGGTACGATCTGGGGCGGAATCTTTCGCTCGGATAATGGGGGAGAAAAATGGGAAAGCGCCGGTCTTCCCGGTTCTGAAGTATGGACAGTTATTATTCAACCTTATTGATCAAGGAACCCAGATGAAGCCTCTTACTCTTACGTTTCTCCTGTTCTCGTTCGTCTCTCTGCCTCAGGCACAACAACTCTCAAGAGAAAAATATCTCCAGCAATACGACGAGCGTGCACGCTACATGGTATCCATTTACGATACGGCCGCCGGCGCAAGCTTCAATGCCATTGCGGTCCGCTACGCGCACAGCCAAGATCTCGCTACCGCTGACAGTATGTTTAAAGAAATTCTGAAAAATCCTTCGGGCGATATGTTCTGGATGTTTCCGTGCATCAATGCCTACAGCATCGGAAAGGATAAAATGTCCGCCGAAACGAAAGCCATTGTTCGGAATGCCTGGAAAACATACGCTCCCTATCGCGGCGATACTGAAAATCATTGGGCGATGTATTACGCGTCGTTGTACATCGCAACAGAGCAGTGGCCGGGACTGCCGGGCTCGGAGTGGTATAATAGAAAATCCTCCGATGAAAACCGGATTGAAGCCCGTGATTATCTTATTCATTGGATAAAAATTACAACCACAATCGGTCAGGGTGAATTTGATTCGCCCGACTATTTCCCTGAATACATCAACGCAATGCAATTGCTTGCGACATATGCGCAGGACGAGGCCATGAAGAAGAGGGGGCGCATGATGATGGATTATGTGCTGGCGGATTTTGCGACAGAGCAACTGGACGGGCAATACCTTGGCGGCTATAGTCGCATTTATGAGCCGGCCGTGTACAAGCCATACAATTCTCCTGCTTCCGCATTTGCGTATCTGTATTTCGGCAATGGAATTCCGTCTCAATCAGGCTGGGCGACGTATTGCGCACTCAGTCCTTACCACCTGCCGGAGATTATTTATTACATCGCGACCGATCGAAGCAAAACATTTGTAGAGAAAGAACGCAAACGTGTCCGGAATGTTATCCGCTTCGGCGATGAGAAGAATCCACCCGTTTACAAATACACATATGTTACCAAGGACTATGGCATCGGATCTTTGCAGGGCGGACTTCTGCAGCCGATACAACAACATACGTGGGGAGTGCGGTATACATATGGTCAGCCATATACAACCATCTTCGGCCTTCATCCCTACTGGTCATCGTACGAATTGGGAATGTTTTTCGGAGAAGAAATCAAGCCGCTGATCGCCGATGTTGTCGCCTCGAAAGGGACGTATAATAATCCGGATAAATGGACCGGCGGGTCGCCGTTCGAGCGCACGTTCCAGCATCTGAACTCTCTCATCACCCTCTACGACATTGCACCAGGAACGTCAAGCGAACACATTGACGGATTCTTTCCCGCTAACCTTCAGCAGCGAATTATCGATCCTTCCGGCTGGATAATTTGCAAAGCGGGTGAGACGTATGTTGGCTGGTATCCGTTGCAGGAGCACGAATGGATTGCGCAGAAGCCAATAGACAATAGGCAAGGATCCGCGTCGCAGACGGCGCCCAACAAGGATGAAAATGAATTCTGGCGGCTGCGCAGCCACAAATTACAAAATGGGTACGTTATCGAAGTCCGGTCGAAAGCAGAAATCGGATCGTTCGAAAAATTTGCGGCGGCGCTACGGTCGCATGTTCCAACAGCATCCCTGAAACCCGGAGCTGTGTCTGTGCGGTACACGACGCTGCAAAACGAGAAAATGTATTTCTCGTTTCCGGACATCAGAATGTTGAATGGCAAAACCATTGATCTCTCGAAGACAAAATTGTTTGATGGCCCGTTTCTGCAGGCAGAAGTAGGAAGTGAAAAGCTGACAATGACATACAAAAAAATGCGGCGTGTTCTGGATTTCAAAGCAGTGACAGTTATTGAATGAAGCGTTCGCTCACTCAACCAAATGTCCGTTCCCGAGGGCTTGATGTAGTCATTGCCGGAATGGCTGTGGCAGATGTGCTGGGCTATCCGATTCAATTCCGGAAGATGCCGAAGCCGGGCAGACTGAAGTTGATTGATTCAGTCATGCTCAGCACGGGCGGCAATGTTTCAAACGTGGGGATTGACCTCTCGAAACTCGGATTTCGTGTCGGAGGGATTACGAGAATCGGCGACGATGCGTTCGGCAAATATATTCTGCAGGAATACAAACGATATCGAATTGAAACAGGCGGTATTGTCGTTGACCCAAAAGCGCAGACGGCCGCAACGATTGTCGGAATCGGAGCGGATGGTGAACGGACATTCCTTCACACGCGGGGATGCCTGAAGAACTTCAGGGTTTCCGATGTGCTGAAGAACCTGCCGATGATACAAACGGCAAAGGTTTTCGTGTTCGGTTATCTGGGACTTTTGCCTGAGACAGAACGGGATCTTGCACTCCTCTTCAGGACAATCAAGAAAGAAACCGGCGCAAAGATATTACTCGACACCGGAGGCAATCCCCGTAAGCAGCCGAAGCAGTTTTCATCATTCATCCGATATGTTGATTACTTTATTCCGAGTTATGAGGAAGCCGTCGCGCTGAGCGGCACGAAAAATCCTGTGAACATAATTCAATATTTCCGGAATGCAGGTGCAGCCGGTGTCGTCGGGATCAAGCTCGGGGCCCGGGGCTGCTTGATAAACGAAAGCGGTAAAACATGGCACGTTCCGGCGAAAAAAATCCCACAAGTTGTCGACACGACTGGCGCGGGAGATGCGTTCATTGCGGGATTTCTCGCGGGCACTATCAAAAAATATGATTCCCTTGACGCAGCTCGCATCGGCAATAGAGTTGCAGCAGAATGTGTTGGAAGTGTGGGAGCGTCAACAGCCATTCGTCAATTCCGCCACTATCTGAACCGATGAAACCAACCTACCATATTGTTTCTCATTCCCACTGGGACAGGGAGTGGTACAAAAGCTTCGAACAATTTCGTTCGATGCTTGTAAATATGGTGGATGGGCTGCTGGATCTTCTCGGCCGGGATCCGAATTTTATCTGCTTCACGTTAGACGGACAAACTGTAATTCTCGAGGATTATCTTGCCGTGAGGCCTGAGAAGGAAAAGGAAATCAGGCGCTTCGTCGTCGAAGGACGACTGATCATCGGGCCCTGGTATATTTTGCCGGACGAATTTCTGGTGAGCGCCGAGGCGACGGTTCGCAATTTGCTGATCGGGACCGGGATGGCAAAAGATTTTGGCGGACAAATGAACGTCGGGTATATTCCGGATTCGTTCGGACACATCGCAATGATGCCGGCTATCCTTAAAGGATTTGATATTGATACTGCATTGCTCTATCGCGGATTTGGAGGAGAGCCCGGTCAGACAACATCCGAGTATTGGTGGACAGCTCCCGACGGGACGAAAAGTTTAATGGTACATCTCTATAGTAATGGATATAGCGGTGGATACTTCCATCAGGAAACGGATGAGGAAGTCATCGGCAGATTCAAAGTGTTGAAGGAGGAATTGGATCGCCGTGGAACCACATCGCAGCGATTGCTCATGAACGGCGGTGATCATCACTGGCCTGACCCGAAACTCCCGAAGACTCTCGATGTCCTGCGGCGTCATTTTGACGGGGAGTTCGTGCACAGCAGCGTTCCGCAATATGTCGAAGCGATAAGAAAAGAAGTGAATGTGCTTCCGGAAGTTTCCGGTGAGCTCCGTTTCGGATACCGCTACGCATTTGTTGTCCTCGGTGGAGTGTATTCCAGCCGCATGTATCTGAAACAGGAAAACTGGCAGAAGCAAAATTTGATGCAGCGCTATGTGGAACCGTTGCATGCGTTCGCCCGCAGCATTGGAATGAAGTCCCAACTCCCACTTATCCGCCACGCGTGGAAAACATTACTCAAGAACCATCCGCACGACAGCATCTGTGGATGTAGCATTGACCCGGTTCATCGCGAGATGATGATACGGTTCAAGGCGGTCGAGGATATTGCAGGGTCGGTTATCGAATCGTCACTTCAACATATTATTCCATACGATGATCTTGCATCGAAAGATGACCGCTATCTCTTTCTGTTCAATCCTTCTCCTTTTCCCCGCACAGAAATTGCTGAAGCCGACATCAATTTTTATTTGCAGGATATTGTTGTTGGCTTGAATCCTGATGTGAAGATTGATCCCAAGCTGCCACCAACTTCCGGGTTCGTCCTTGAAAATGCAAACGGACAGGAAGTCCCGTTTCAGGTTTTGGAACGGAAGGAAGACTATGATATCACCTATTCCAACTACAACTATCCGAAACAAACATACGCGGACAAGTTCAAGATTCTGATTGACGCAAAGTTGGTTCCGGCGCTTGGTTTCAAGGGATTTAGAATACGCAAGACCGGCGGATTCAGAAAATATTCTTCGCAGGTTAAGGCAGGAAAGAATTTTTTGGAGAATAATTTCTTACGCGTTGAGGTGAACGCTAAAGGTGAGTTGAAGGTAAAAGACAAAGTGAATGGTATTGTGTCCGGGCCGTTGAATGTATTTGAAGATTCCGGCGATGTCGGCGACGAGTACAATTATTCGTATCCACAGAAAGACAGATGGATTTATTCCAACAAAGGAGTTGCAAAAGTCTCGCTTGTTGAGCGCGGTCCGCTGAGAGCTGCTCTTCAAGTTCAACTTTCGCTTTCCGTTCCGGCAGCCTCTACTCGGGAAGCACGCAGCACAAAAAGTGTAAAGATCCCTATAACCTCTACCATATATCTGACTCCATACTCAAAGCATGCTGAAATAACCACCACCATTGACAATACTGCAAAAGACCACAGGCTGAGAGTGCTGTTTAGCCCGAACATCGATACCGATCGGGTCCTGGCAGATTCACAATTTTGTGTCGTGGAACGTCAGCAAAAAGAGTACGACGTCCGGGAGTTCAACATCGAACATCCTGCGAAGGTTGCTCCAATGCAACGGTTCGTGACTGTGCAGAATGAGCAAAAAGCCATGACGTTGATGTCTTACGGACTGCCTGAGTACGAGTTAAAGCCGGATCGAAAAGGAACACTTGCGTTGACTCTTCTTCGCTGTGTCGGGCTTCTTGCCGGCGAAGACTTGATTACGCGACCGGGCGGCAAATCAGGATGGCACAACGAAACGCCGGACGCACAATGTTCCGGCCAACACACATTCCGTTATGCGATATATCCGCACCGCCCCGATGAGACTTTCTCTGACGTAAACGAGATGACCGAGTATTTCCATTATCCGTTACTTCCGGTGCGAAGGAAAAACACCGGTACGCTTGCGCTTCATGGAGGTATGGTGTCGGTTTCGTCCAACCGGTTGGTCTTAAGTGCAGTGAAAGAATCCGAGAAAGGCGATGGCTTCATTGTTCGTGCATATAATCCCGCACAGACTGAAGCGATGGAAACAATTCATTTCGATCGCAAGCTGCGATCAGCACACATTGCAAAACTAAATGAGGAGACAACAGAGCTGCCTCCTATGTACGAGGAGCAGGATGTACATGTTCGCGTACCACCTTCAGGCATTGTGACGCTGAGAGTGGAATTTCAATAAACTGACACACAACTACGAAAGTGACTATGTCAACATTTGCAGGTTCACAACTTCGACAAAGCAGGATACTGAATCCTGAAACCGGAAAAGGAATTGTGGTGGCGATTGATCATGGGTTGTTCATCGGCCCCTTACCCGGAGTGGAAAGCGCGTCGGCGACGATTGATGTGCTGCTTCCGGGAGAACCGGATGCAATTCAGATGACGCCCGGAATCACGCGTGCGAATCTTGCGAAGTTCCACGGCAAAAATAAACCCGGTGTTGTTGTCCGCCTCGACGCGACAAATATCTGGCGTAAGAAACCGGCTCCGAAGGAAGGGTACTACACGCAAGTTGCCTCGGTGAAGGACGCGGTACAGCTTGGCGCTGATGCTGTTGTGACATTCCTTTTTGCCGGGTACGATACGGACGCCCAGGAAGCCGACAACATGCAAACACTGCAGCGCATCGGCGCTGATGCAAGAGAGTTTGGAATTCCTTTCATCGTTGAGCCGCTTGCGATAGCAAAAGGGTCAAACGTCGTTCGTGACTTTGAAATTATGAAGCTCATTGTACGGATGGCGTCGGAAATCGGTGCGGATCTTATCAAAGCGGATTTCCCTGAAAGTAAAAAACAGTTCGAGGAGTTAATGGGAATTGCTTCGGTCCCCATCATGGTACGTGGCGGACCCAAGATGGATTCGGACAAGGAAATGCTGCAAATGGTGAAAGACGCAATCGATTGCGGCGCGGCTGGAATCGTCTTCGGACGAAATGTCTGGCAACACGGCAATCCTGCGAAAATTCTTAAAGCACTTGCAGTAATTGTTCATCACGGCGGCAGCGTGAAAAAGGCGCTTACAGTTCTCGGCGGGAAAGGTTGAGCATGCAAAAAGAAATTCGTGTCGGCCTTATCGGGTTCGGGCAGATGGGGCGCATTCATTCGTACGCGTATCGGGTTATTCCGTTCTATTACGACGGGCAGCCGTGCAAGATAACGCTGAAAGGTGTTTGCGACGCGAATGCGACGCTTGCTCAAAAAGGAATCGACCAGGCAGGATTTGAATTCTCAACGACAGATTATCGGGAGTTGATAGACCGGAAAGACATCGACGTTATCAATATCTGCACACCGAACAACCAGCATGCTCCTGCTCTCCGCGCTGCATTGGCTGCCGGAAAACATGTTTATTGCGAAAAGCCTTTGGCGTATAACGAAGCTGAAGCGAAAGAGATAGTCGCCCTCGCGGATAAATCTGGCGTGAAGCATCAGATTACTGCAGAGTACCGGTTCATTCCCGCCATTATGAAAGCAAAAGAGTTGGTTGATGGCGGATTTGTGGGACGCGTGTTTCAATATCGGGGAGCGTATCTTCACGCCGGATATATCGACCCCAAGCGCCCGCGTGAATGGCGCATGCAAAAGGACGTCATAGGAGGCGGGGTGCTTGTCGATCTCGGCCCGCATCTGCTCGACATTATGCAACACCTGATCGGCGACGTGGATGAAGTCTCGGCAACGATGGAGACATTTTTCAAAGAACGTCCGCTGCCGGAAGATCCATCGAAGATGGGCAACGTTGAGGTTGAAGATGCAATAAATCTGATTCTGCGATTCAAGAATGGCGGAATCGGAACTGCTGATCTCTCCCGCGTTGCGACCGGTGCTGAAGATGAAATGCGCTTTGAAATTCATGGACAAAACGGAGCGCTTGCATTCAATCTTACCCAGCCGAACGAACTGCTTGCTTTTAATGCAACAGAACCAAAGGCGATCCAGGGATTCAGGAAGATCAGCACGGTGCAGAAATATCCGGCACCTGCAGTTATGCCCGCAGGAAAATTTACAATGGGCTGGATTCGCTCACACGTCGCCGCCCAATACAGTTTTTTGAAATCCATTGTTGATGATACAATGCCGTCACCAAATTTTCACGATGCGCTCAAGTTGCATCACCTGCTGGAATCAATCTACAAATCCGCTGAGACGAGACAGTGGGTGAAAGTATGATGAGTCTGAAAGGACTTACAACATCGCCGTTGGTGCTTGCGCCGAACCGTGTGTGGCGAATGTACAAAGGCGGAGCATTGATCGAACGTCTTAACGGAGTGGCCAATCCGCAAGACGGAGAATTTCCTGAAGAATGGGTTGGCTCAACCGTGCAAGCGAGTAATCCGGGGAGTCATTTTAGAGCTGGCGAAGGACTTGCGGTAGTTGCGGCGGGCTTGAGCAGTCCCGTTACCGTCAAGAGCCTGATCGGGCAATATCCGGAAGAAATTCTCGGCGCCCAGCATGTAAAGAAATTTGGAACAAACGCCGCGCTGCTCGTAAAGGTGCTCGACGCAGCCGAACGGCTAATGATTCATGCTCATCCGGACAAGGCATTTGCTGAACAACACCTGAACTCATGCTTCGGCAAAACAGAGGCTTGGTTTGTTCTTGAGACTCGCCGCGAGGTGGAAGACCCGTACGTGCTGATTGCATTCAAAGATGAAGTCTCCCGTCCGCAGTACAGAGAAATGGTGGACAAGCAGCAAGTAGACGAGATGATGTCCGTGATGCATCGTGTGTCGGTTCGGGCCGGAGATGTTGTGTACATAAAAGCCGGACTGCCGCATGCAATCGGCGAAGGCGTGTTTATGGTTGAACTTCAGGAGCCCACGGATTTTTCAATTTTCCTCGAACGAAAGTGTTCATCCTACACGTTCAAGGAGGAAGAATCATTTCTCGGACTTTCGAAAGAACTCGTCCTCTCCAATCTCGATCATCGTGTATACTCAAAAGGCGAAGTACAGAACGAGCTTGTTATCAAGCCGAAAGAATTGCGGCGTGAAGGCGAAAGTATCGAA
Source organism: Bacteroidota bacterium (assembly GCA_046597825.1). Lineage (GTDB taxonomy): Bacteria > Bacteroidota > Ignavibacteria > UBA10030 > UBA6906 > CAADGV01. The sequence continues at coordinate 12,561 of JBKJJX010000271.1, forward strand.
GTGCAGCTTCTGGGCTACGGCACGACAGAGTGTTTCGCGGGCAACCGTCTCGATGTGTACGGCGAATTGAACGATACAACAAACGGCCGGTATTCCATTTTGATTGTATTGGATGGCGAAGGAACTCTGGTTCATGCGCATGGAGAGATTCCGTTGAAACGGGCGACGCAGGTATTCGTTCCGGCATCTGTTGGAAAGTACAAATTCCGCACCGATAAACATCTCTCTGTCTTCAAATGTTTGCCTGCTGAAATACAATGAGAGGAGAAAACAAATGACGTCGACACTTACTGTAGAGCAAAACCTTGAGTTGCTTGGCAAGTACCGCTATGTGGAAATGCAGATGATGGAGTTGATGGGAAGCTGGGCGTACACGATGGTCGATCCGGAAATCAAGATTGGATTCGGGCGACAGATGTATCAGGATGCCGTTCATGCCGATTTGATCGGCAAGCGCATCCCTGAATTGAAGGGACGTTCAGCCCATTTCCACAGCATTGCACCGAGCAATGAGTTCACGCAGTTACTCGAACGGATCTGGAAGCTGGAAGGCGATTTGCCCCGCATGGTGGCACTCTACCGCGTGCTTAAGCCGGCACTCGTCGTCGATTATGCGAAGCATCTGCAATCCGTTGAATTGCCCGCCGATGAACCCACTGCATACATACTCCGTCATATTATGGACGAAGAGAAAGACCATGTGGTCTGGGCAGAAAATATTATCGAGCGTCTTAAGAGCTCGACAAATGGAAATGAATCAGTTCTTCAATCCGAACTAACTGCTCAACTAAAGTTGTCCGGCGGAATAACCGGTGTGAACAAGCAGCCCGGGACGTATACATTCAAGAAAGTCCACCCGCATAGTGTTGCGCCGGTGCGGGATGCGCGCTGGAACATAATTGATCAGCCGGATGAGTTCACCGAAAAGAACTGGTCGTTTGAAACAAACGAAGGCAAGCAACACCTGTTGCATGACTTGCTGAATAGCGAGTTCATCACCGTCGAGCGGATGGGACGCATCATTGCCGATTGTCCTAATATTCCGTGGCAGATGAAGCTGGACATGGTGCATCAGGCGTGGGATGAAGCGCGCCACGCAGAAATTGTCCAGCGGAGGCTCGAAGAACTCGGCGGCTCTGTGGGGATGTTCAAGACCAGCTGCTGGGGATGGGAGCAGGATGTAAACCGCGAGGACCCGCTGGAACGTCTCGCCCTCTCTAACATGACTTTCGAAAGCGAAAGCTGTAAACATCTGCGCGACTGGATCAGGAAAGCCAAGTCGCAGAACGACACACGCTCGCAACAACTTCTTGAATATCTTCTGGCAGATGAAGTCAACCATGTGTTGTACGGCGTCCATTGGATTGATGAACTGACACGGAATGATCCGGAGCGGCGTAAGCAGGTGTTTGCCTATCCGGAACGTGTTCTCGGGGATCAACATCCTGTAGGCGTTAAGTTTGAAGAAACCATTAATGCACACGAAGGAGAGTTATGAAAATTGCACAATATGAACTTGAAGATGAAGGTTGCGTTGCCGTTGACGTACAGGGCAAATGGATAAACTACAGCAAAGCGTTTGTTAGCTATCATTTTCTTGAACACGGACTTACACTCCGTCTGCCCCAAACGATTACAGAAATGTTGCAACTCGGCCTGCTCGATGTGAAAGCGATGAAGAAAGTTGTCGCCCACGTGACAAAGAATCGTCTGCAAAAATATTTCTCTTTGCCGAATGATGCTGTGCTGAAAGCGCCGATCGCCCGCCCGCCGAAAATAGTTGCCCTTG
>JBKJJX010000348.1:0-23537 GCA_046597825.1 Bacteroidota bacterium
CTGAAACGCCTCAATGGTCTTGAACCGACGTTCGAGTTGTTTGACTCGGCTGTCACGGCAACAAAGCTCCACGTTTGTGCCGTGACAGAACATTGCTCCGATCTGGTATCCTGGTAACAGGGAATTTTCCCTTTCGTCACGGCGCATGGTTGATTCTGGTTGCCGTGACAACCAAGGCAAATCTACTCGGCGGGCAAGCCCTAAAAAGAAAAACGCTCCGTTGAGCTGAACGGAGCGTCTTGTTTAAAGCGGTTGTCTTTGAATCTCAGAACAGCGTATAGATAAACGGAGCCAGCGCAGAACCCTGCGTGAACACAAGCAGAAGTCCGAGCGCGAGCAGCATGAACACGATCGGGCCCAGCCACCACTTCTTGCGTTCCCTCATGAATTGCCACAACTCCCCTACGATTGAAAATTTACTTCTCGCCATGATTATTCCTCCTTACGATTAAAAGACAGTTGATTTCAAATTTCAAACGGCTGAAGCCGTTACCAAGGTTTCTCTCTTGGGTTTTTGAAATCCCCGGCCTGAAGGCCGGGGTTAATCAGAATGTCCGGGCTGCGTGTTTAGGATCGAACTTGCTCAGGTCGCGTTTGATCCAGTAGCTTTTCGCCGACTTGTCGATCTTCTCATCCAGCAAATCCTTACCGAGCAGCCGCATCAAAAAACCGGTGGGCGTGATGATGATGAAGAAAAATATCCCCAACAGAAGACGCGTATTAAACCAGCCTAGGAAATACGCCAGCTTCATCCACCCGACGTGGAACGGCTTCATAACGGGATAGGCAACGTGGCTGAGTCCGAAGATCGCAACGCCAACTCCCAACACCCACTTCCATGTATTCGATTCAAAGCCGTGCGCAAAGTTAAATTGAAACCAGCCGCTGCGGCTTAAAAAGAACAGTACGCCGAACACAACGCCGGCGATAAGAAATGCTTTGCCGGTTTTCTTTACTGCCTCGTGCGAGGTATCCAGTTTCTCAGTCAAGTTCAAACTCCTTCATCCAGTCGGTGTCTTGTTCCTGTTGTTTCTGCTGCGTCTTGGCGACAATAAAATTGCCGATCACCAGGTAATCCATATGCGAGCGCATCAAACATTTGTACGCTTCCGCCGGGCGACAGACAATCGGTTCGCCGCGGACGTTGAACGACGTGTTGATGATAACCGGGCATCCGGTCTTCTTGTAAAATGCCTCGATCAGATCATAATACATCGGGTTCGTTTCGCGGGTTACGGTTTGAATACGTGCCGAGTAATCCACGTGTGTCACGGCGGGGATATCGGAGCGCGGAACATTCAGCTTGTCAATGCCGAACAGTTGTTCCTGTTCTTCCGTCATTTTCACGCGGCGGTCTTTTACAACATCCGCCACGAGCAGCATGTACGGACTTTCGCCTTCCATCTCAAAATAATCCGAAACACGTTCACGCAACACGGATGGCGCAAATGGACGGAACGACTCGCGGAATTTGATCTTTAGGTTCATTACCGACTGCATCTTGGGTGAACGCGCATCGCCGATGATGCTTCGTCCGCCGAGCGCACGCGGCCCGAATTCCATTCTGCCCTGAAACCATCCGATGACACTTTCGTTTGCGATGAGTTCAGCGACTGTATCTGCAAGTTCTTCCGGCTCAACCTTTTGATACACAATCTCATTCATCTTGAAATAATGTTCGATCTCATCGTCCTTATACACCGGACCGAGATACGAACCGAATTGCGAATCTTTCTCTCCGTGGGCTTTGCGTTCGTTGCCGAGATATGTATGCCACGTGTACAGTGCGGCGCCCAATGCACCACCCGCATCGCCGGCCGCAGGTTGAATCCAGATATTTTTGAACGGACCTTCGCGCAGCACACGTCCGTTGCCGACACAATTCAAAGCAACTCCGCCTGCGAGGACAAGGTTTTCCTGTCCGGTTTCTTTTTTCACGTGGCGCGTCATGCGCAGCATGATTTCTTCAGTCACTTCCTGCACCGAGCGGGCAAGATCCATTTCACGCTGCCCGAGTTTTGTTTCAGGCTGGCGCGGCGGTCCACCAAAGAGATCGGCAAACTTATCGTTCGTCATTTTCAAGCCGGCGCAGTAATCAAAGAACTGCATGTCCATTTTGAACGAGCCGTCTTCCTTCAAGTCGACGATATGATCGAATATTTGCTTCACATACTTCGGCTCGCCATACGGCGCAAGGCCCATCACTTTATATTCTGCAGAGTTTACTTTGAAGCCGGTGAAATATGTAAACGCGGAGTACAGCAATCCAAGCGAGTGCGGGAAGTTCAACTCGCCGTGAATTTTTAGTTCATGTCCTTTACCAACGCCGTAGCTGGTGGTCGTCCATTCGCCAACGCCATCGAGCGTGAGGAACGCCGCTTCCTGAAACGGAGAAGGATAGAATGCAGAGGCAGCATGAGACTCGTGATGTTCCGGGAAAAGAATCTCGCCTTCGTATCCGAGATCTTTCTCAATCATGTTGGGAATCCAGAGCTTGTCCTTCAGCCACAACGGCATTGCCATGAAAAAAGATTTGATTCCGTGCGGCGCGTACGCGAGATAGGTTTCAAGAAGGCGCTCGAATTTTATGAGCGGTTTGTCGTAGAACGCAACGTACGACAGGTCGGCGGCAGTGATGCCGGCTTCCTTAAGGCAATACTCAATCGCATTCTTCGGAAAGTTAAAGTCGTGTTTTTTACGCGTAAACCGCTCTTCTTGAGCAGCAGCGATGATCTTCCCGTCCTGTACAAGGGCAGCTGCCGAATCATGGTAGTAGGCCGATATGCCTAGTATATACATTGCTCTCCTGCTTCTAATGATGAATGTATCAAGATATTTGAAAAACTACTCCCATCCTGTGCGTTAACCCACAGGACGATGAACGATGATAGTGCCTTTTTACATCTGGAAGGAGCGAATGTATTCGACCATCCGCTCGCAATCTTCAAGCGTCTCCACAGGTTTCGCTTCTCCGCCCTGTGCAGCAAGCTCGTGATGTTCCTGAATGCTCATTACAGACAGCGGATTTTTCCGCATCTCTGCAATACTCTTTGCCGCCGATGCGCCAGCTGCAAGCGTGGTGATGAACGGAACTTTATACTCCATTGCAGTCTGCCCGATCGCGTGTTCGTCCTTTCGTGAAGCTTGTCCAAACGGAGTGAGAATGATCAGTTGAACCCATCCCTGCCGTATGATGTCGACAATGTTCAGCGACCAGTTGCCGGCTTTGAGTACAGGTCGATTTGGAATTCCATTTTCTGTCAGAAACTTTGACGTGCCTTCGGTCGCAAGAATGGTAAATCCCAGGCGAACGAAGCTGCGAACGATATTTGCCGAGCGGTCACGCTTGTCATTGTCATTCAAGCTGAAGAAGACGCTGCCTGATGAGGGCAGCGGACTGCCTCCCGCAATAGCAGCTTTTGCAAACGACACGCCGAAACTGTCCGAGATTCCCATAACCTCGCCGGTCGAACGCATTTCAGGTCCGAGGAAATGTCTCGCTTGAGGAAATTTGTTAAACGGAAAGACTGATTCCTTCACCGAGACATGGCGGGCCCAATTGAAACCTTTGAGATCAAGTTCTTTCAGAGTCTTTCCGACCATCAGTTTCGCAGCCATCTTTGCGAGCGGTATTCCGGTTGCCTTGCTGACGAACGGAACTGTGCGCGACGCTCTGGGATTTACCTCAAGCACATAGACAACTCCGTCCTGCATTGCATACTGCACGTTCACAAGTCCGACAACTTTCAGTGCGAGCGCGAGCTTGCGCGTGTATGTCATCAGCGTGTGGAGTTGCTGCGCGGTAACCTGATACGGCGGCAACACACATGAACTGTCGCCCGAGTGAATTCCCGCTTCCTCGATATGCTGCATTACGCCGCCAATGAAAACATCTTTCCCGTCGCTGATTGCATCGACATCAAATTCAAACGCATCTTCAAGGAAGCGATCGATGAGCACGGGATGATCCGGCGATACGAACACGGCTTTCGCCATGTATTCTCTCAATGCCTCATCGCCGTAACAGATCTCCATTGCCCGGCCGCCAAGAACATACGACGGACGTACAAGCACCGGATAGCCGATCTTTGCTGTAATCTCCAACGCGTCATCGACATTCCCGGCTGTTCCCCACGGCGGACATGGAATCTCAAGTTCCTCGATCAGCTTGCCAAAACGTTTTCTGTCTTCTGCGAGATCTATACCTTCTGTCGACGTGCCGATAATTTTAAAACCGTTTGCCTCAAGCGCCTTGGCAATCTTCAAGGGCGTTTGTCCGCCAAAGCTGACAATGATACCATCCGGCTTTTCCTGGTCGCAGATGTTCAACACATCTTCAAGTGTGAGCGGCTCGAAATACAATTTGTCTGTCGTGTCGTAATCCGTCGAGACGGTCTCCGGATTGCAGTTGATCATAATTGTTTCGTAGCCTTCTTCTTCAAGCCCCATTACTCCGTGCACGCAGCAATAATCAAACTCAATGCCCTGACCGATTCTGTTTGGCCCGCCCCCAAGAATTATGACTTTCTTTTTATCAGAACGAACGGATTCATTTTCAGTCTCGTATGTCGAATAATGGTAGGGCGTTTCAGCGGCAAACTCGGCTGCGCAGGTGTCAACCGTTTTGAATACCGGAACAACTTTGAGTCGTTTACGCAGATTACGAACAGAGATCTCATCCGTTTTCCAGAGCAGTGCCAGCTGCCGGTCAGAAAATCCATACTGTTTGATGCGAAGAAGAGCATCGGCAGAAATTTTAGTGGCAGAAGAAGCCTTTATCTCTTCTTCCATTTCTACAATCTGTTTGATATTGTAGAGAAACCACGGATCAATCTTCGTAATCTTATGCAGATCGTCGATCGACATTCCAAGCTGGAAGCCGTAACGCAGGTAGAAGATATTATCCGCCTGAGGACGGGAAAGTCGTTTGCGGACTCTCTCTCTCCATTTTTCTTTTTCTGCTTCAGATAATAAATCAATGTTGAAGGAATCCTTGCCATCTGCACCCAAACCGAATCGTCCCTGTTCCAACGACCGCAGCGCTTTTTGCAGGGCTTCCTTGAACGTCCGTCCGAACGCCATTGCTTCGCCAACGGATTTCATTTGAATGCCAAGCGCCATATCGACGCCTTTGAACTTTTCGAAATCCCACCGCGGAATCTTCACGACGGTATAGTCGATAGTTGGCTCGAAGGAAGCGGGCGTTACTCTTGTAATATCATTCGGGATTTCGTCCAGCGTGTAACCGACTGCAAGCTTCGCTGCAATTTTTGCTATCGGAAATCCGGTCGCCTTCGAAGCAAGGGCGGAGGAGCGGGAAACACGCGGATTCATCTCAATGACAACACGTTCACCCGTTGCCGGGTTGACGGCAAATTGAATATTCGATCCGCCGGTTTCAACTCCGATTGCCCGAATAATTTTCAGCGCATCGTCGCGCATCGCCTCATATTCCTTGTCCGTCAATGTTTGTTGCGGTGCAACGGTGATCGAATCACCTGTGTGCACACCCATCGGATCAAAATTCTCTATCGAACAAACAATAACAACGTTATCCTTCAGGTCGCGCATCACCTCGAGTTCGTATTCTTTCCAGCCGAGAATGGATTGCTCGAGCAGGACTTCATGCATTGGACTCGACTCGAGCCCATGTTCCAATTTCTCAACAAACTCATCGCCATTTTCTGCAATGCCTGCCCCCGTGCCGCCCATAGTAAACGACGGGCGAATGATAACCGGGAACTGTATCCAACCCGCCATCTTCAATCCCTCTTCTACGGACCTTACAAATCCCCCTTTCGGCGTAATGAGTCCAATGTCGTCCATCGTTTTCTTGAACAGCTCGCGGTCTTCAGCCTTGTTAATTGCTTCGAGCTTCGCTCCGATCAGCTCCACGTTATACTTTGCAAGTACGCCGCTTTTGGCAAGAGCCACGGCAGTATTGAGCGCAGTCTGCCCTCCCATGGTGGGCAGCAAAGCGTCCGGGCGTTCACGTTCTATTATTTTTTCTACAAAATAAGGTGTTATGGGCTCGATATAGGTCCGGTCCGCCATCTCCGGATCGGTCATGATAGTCGCCGGATTACTATTGACAAGAATGACGCGGTAGCCTTCTTCCCGGAGGACTTTGCAGGCCTGGGTGCCCGAATAATCGAATTCGCACGCTTGTCCGATGACAATCGGGCCGGCGCCGATGATGAGAATTGAATTAAGGTCAGTACGTTTGGGCAAAAGAACGGATCCCCTGATGTGTGTGGAGTACAATATAAGAAGAACGGGCGCATGAGGCAAAGTGCGCCGTCACAAATCGAAAAGGCGATTCATGACGAATCGCCTATCGGGTAAATCAATTACTCACCGATGAGTCTGCTACGTGGCAAGAATATATGCCAATCTCCAAAGATCTTTGTCGATGATTTTCCTGTTCGTCCACGTTTCGCGAAGCGGCGTGAACGAAATTCTGCCGTGGATATCGCCAACCATGATGTTCGTCTGACCCTCAAGCAATGCATCTACAGCCGCTACACCGAGACGACTTGCAAGCAGACGGTCACGCGCAGTCGGGCTTCCGCCACGCTGAATGTGTCCGAGTACGCAGATGCGGTAATCGTACCCGACGGCGTCTTTGATCTTTTCCGCGAGACTAAGGGCGCCGCCGGATTCTTCTCCTTCAGCAACGATAATGATTGCGCTTGATTTGTGAGACTTCGAAGCAATGAGCGCTTCTTTCAAATCCTGAATGTTGGTGTGCGTCTCCGGAATTGCAATATGTTCGGAACCGGAGGAGATACCAACATCAAGAGCAATGAATCCTGCGTCCCGTCCCATCACCTCAACATAAAAAAGGCGGTCATGTGAAGCTGCAGTATCGCGAATTTTATCGATTGCCTCCATCGCTGTATTGACCGCGGTGTCATAGCCGATCGTATAATCTGTGCCGAACAAATCATTATCTATCGTGCCGGGAACTCCCACTACTGAAATTGCATGCTCATCATATAATTTCGTCGCACCCTGAAATGTTCCATCACCACCGATAGCGACAAGACCATCGATGCCGGCAGCCCTCAGATTTTTGGCGCCTTGCGCCCGGCCCTCGGTCGTCATGAAATGTTCAGACCGTGCAGTGCGCAATATTGTGCCGCCACGTTGAATGATATTTGAAACTGAACGCGCCTGAAGATCGACAAATCTTCCCTCGATCATTCCTTCGTACCCGTATTGAATCCCGACAACTTCAAGTCCGTTATAGACTGCATTACGAACGACAGCGCGCACACAGGCATTCATGCCGGGCGCATCACCTCCACTTGTAAAGACTCCTATTTTTTTCATACTGGATTTAGATTAAATGAATAAACTTCTGTATGCTCGTCGAATTTTTGAAAATCGCATCATAAAGATATGAATTCTCCGATTAAAACATTCGCCTGAGTTGAGCAAGCCTCTCTTTTGCAAGAGTAAAATCAGAGCGGAGGGAAAGAGATTTTTCATATGCTCTCGCCGCTTCTGTATATTTGTTTTCGAAAACCAGCACGTCGCCATAATTTAGCCAGTACAGATGATTATTTGGATCGAGTTGAATCGCCCGAGTCATGGCAGTATCGGCTTCTCGGATCCGTCTGAGACGAAGCTGAGTAACAGCAAGATCAACGAATGCATCTGCATAGCGGGGATCAAAACGTGTGGCAAGGGAAAATGAAATGGCAGCGCTGTCTAAATTTTTCTTTGACAAAGAGATCTGACCAAGACCGTAGTATGATTTCGCCTTAAGAACATTCAGCTCCTCTCCGATTTTTTCTGCGGTGGAATAAGCAAACTCCGGTTCGTATAGTGGTTGCTGAAACTTATTCAAACCGGCAATTCCCGCCAGGACCGCCCGATAACGGGTTTCTGCGTCTCTGATTCTGTTTTGAGCGGCATTAATTCCGGCCAACAAGTACTCGCCATATAAGAAATCACGCCGGTCACATAAGGAAGCACCGTGCACAAGGGCGGATTCCGCGGCTGAAATTCTTCCTTCAATCATCATCGCTTTTGCAAGCCAAACATAACCTGGCGCCAAGTATGGTTTTAGTTGTATCGCCGACCGCGCAAAATACTTAACAGAATCCATTGAACGTTCTGCAAAATAAATTCTAGCCAGATTAATGAACGCATTATACGAGGCCGGATTAAGCTGCAACTCACGGTGAAACCATTCTTTCGCCCCCACGGTATTTCCGTTAATCCACTCCGTTACCCCGATGTTATAGGCAAGGTTCGGAAAATAAGGATCGGATTCATACGCCTTCTGAAAATTAACTCTTGCGGGATCATTCTCATTCTCCTCATGAGAGATAATGCCCAGCGTGAAATACTCTCTGGCCTCCGAACCTACGGGTAGTGCATACAAATTTGAATTCACGCAAATCACAAATAATCCCATAAGAACCAAAAACGATAGGAGCTGCTTGTAGTCCCTTTTCCGCTGGAGATCAATCAGGAATACGATTCCCAATGAACCGAATAAGGAAAACAGCGGAATCATCGGAGCTCTGTATCTGTCGCAAACAAAAAAGGTAACGGTGACAAGAATGTAAATAATTAGAAATGTCAGCACTGCAACCGGCTGGTGGTGGGGTGTTCCCGTTCTACCCGGGTTAAAGAATGCCACGCACATACCGGTAAGAGCAAGCGGACCCAAAAGCGAGAATCCAAACGGATTGTAGTCAAGCAATGGAGAGTAGTGGCGGAAAAAATTAAAATTCAGATTGTTGGGAATCTCAATGTGGTTCCAAAATAAATACAACTTCTTGATCTGCAGTTGGAGATACTCCCACGGTTCATGTGTCATAAATTGAACTGCGCGACCATACCAGTAGCTGGATTCCTCGGACGATGTTGGCTTATGTCCAATCTGCTGCTCAACAAAGAAAGTTTCATTCCTGTTTTCCCAACTCCCGGAAAGCCGGCCTGGCATTGAGGATGAGATTCCGTCAGCATCAGGATTATTGCCGATAAAGAAGTTCACTCCTCCCTGCGACGCGATTAACACAAACTCATCTCCAACAAAATAATTCCGAATCGTCACAGGAAAAATCATGAGCACCAATCCAATAGAGAGGGAAAAAAATGGTCGCAACCAATTTTTAACATCCGGCTTCCGGAATGTTTTCACTCCGACAATCAAAAGTGTTACCAACCCGGCAACAAGAACCGGAGGGCGCGTAATAGCAAGAAGACCTAATACAATACCGGCAAGAAACCAATACAATAGCTTCCGGTGTATTATTGCCATCGATAGAACGAACAACCAGAGGAGTATCAGGAAGGTGAGGAATGATTCGAACAAAAGTTGTCCCTCGAAATACAGCAGCATTGGATTAACCGCTGTCAAGAATGCGGCAAGTAAAGCCGTACGGGCCTCGAACCATCGCTTGCCTATCTGATAGACCAGCACAACAGAAGCAACTCCTAATAAGTGTTGCACAATCCTGACCATCAAATACTCATGCCCAAAAATCCAGTAAAGAAATCCCAGGATGTACGGGTAAAGCGGAGCGCGGAAAAATATCTGATCGCCAACAAAATTGCCGTGAGCTATGGAAAGCGCCCAAAGGTCATGAAACAGTGCATCGAGACGGGGATAATTGAGGAAGGGATTATTGCGGACCTGAAAAAAATAGAGAATTCGTAGTACGGCAGAAAGAGAGACCAGCAAGCAAATCAGAACACGTTCACCCGTGGAGTCACGCAGAACTTCAGTGAGTTTTCTTCGCGGGGATTGATTTTGCATTTCCAACAATTTTGAATCGGTTCATCTCAGCTTTTCCACACCCCACCCCAGCATCTCGGCGTGCAATTTCTTGTCCGTGAGTTCATATTTTACCGGCGTGACCGACACATATCCGTTCATCACCGCAACATGATCTGCACTTGTTTCTTTATCAATCACGTTCATACTACCGGTGAGCCAGAAGTATTCACGGTTTGCCGGGTCACGGCGTACATCGAACCGGTCGACCCACGTTGAAATACCCTGCGTCGTAACCATGATGCCCTTGATTTCAGACTCCGGAATTCCGGGTACGTTGACGTTCAGCAGGGTTCCAACGGGTAATCCCTTTTCCGCAACAAGCGCTGCAAGTCGTCCGGCGAACCTTGCCGCATAATCAAAATCCGTACTCTTGGACGAGGCAAGCGAGATGGCGATAGACGGAATTCCAAGAATTGTTCCCTCGGTTGCAGCCGAGACCGTGCCGGAATAAATAATGTTGATGGCAGTGTTGGAGCCGTGATTGATTCCGGAAATAACGAGGTCCGGCTTTTCTTTCATCAGGAACCCGACACCCAGCTTCACGCAATCCGCGGGAGTTCCTTCAACAGCATAACCGGGCAAATCATTGTCAACATGCCAGGGAACAGCCCGCAGCGGATAATTGACGGTGATTGCATGGCCGACAGCACTTTGTTGTGTTGATGGTGCAACGACCGTGACATCAGCAATCTTTCTGATTTCCCGGGCGAGAGCAACAATGCCGTCAGCGTTAATTCCATCATCGTTGCAAATAAGAACTCGTAGTTTCTTCATGTCGTCTTAGTAACTTTCTTCTTTCGATGGAAACCGGTTGGACTTTACATCGCCAATATATTGACTGAAGGCATTGCGCAGCGTTTGCGCCAGCTCCGCGTATCTTCGCACAAACCGCGGCTTGAATTCTTCGGTCAACCCGAGCATGTCGTACACAACCAGCACCTGGCCGTCGCAATGTGGCCCCGCGCCAATTCCGATTGTCGGGACCTTAATGGATTTCGTCACTTGCCGGGCAAGCGCAGATGGAATTTTTTCAAGCACGATTGCAAACACACCGGCATCCGCCAAAATCTTAGCATCGCGCAGCAGTTGATCGGCTTCCTTCCGGTTTGTGGCGCGCACTTCGTACGTTCCAAACTTGTTGATTGCCTGCGGCGTAAGTCCAAGATGTCCCATGACAGGAATTCCGATTTGCACGAGATGCTTGATCGTATCCGCAATGTACGCTCCGCCTTCCAGCTTTACCGCTCCGGCACCGACTTCCTTCATGATGCGACCGGCGTTGCGCACAGCTTCTTCTTCATTATTTTGATATGACATGAACGGCATGTCGACCACAATAAGTGCGTTCTTCACAGCCCGCTTCACCGCTGTGGCATGATAGATCATGTCATCCAGCGTTACAGGCAGCGTCGTAACATTTCCCTGCACAACATTCGAAAGCGAATCACCGACGAGAATCATATCAATGCCCGCCTGATCAAGCAAACGCGCAACGAGATAATCATAACCTGTGAGCATGGTAATTTTCTCACCGCTCGATTTCATATCCAGCACAGTCTTTGTCGTAACCACACGCGCACGGTGTGCAGGAGATTCTTTTTTAGACTTGGGCATAAGTTTCAGTCGCTTCGGTGAATGTTAATTGCCATTCTTCTTCAAACCCACGGCGTATGCATCGCGCCAGATCGTTCATATCGATTTCAGATTGCTTGAGCTCGAAGATGTCCGTTGTTTTTTCTTTCAACTCGTTTGCCAAACCGGCTTTTGTTTTTTCATCCAGGAACAAATAATCGATCAACATCCGGTGTGCCGGGCCGGTAAGAATTGAGCCGTGCTGCAGTACAACTTCTTCTCCGGTTGTTTGATTACGAAATCGCCGTTGCGCGCTGCCGACGAGCTTCTTCCCTCTCCACTCAATTTCATAACGGGCTGATGCTGTGAAGCATGGAATAGATGAAGGACTTTTGTAATGTTCCCGGAGGTCGGGCTGGGAACGGCTGAGCGTCGCATTCACACCAAACAGACGCAGGCCTTTTACCAGCGCTTTGCTTATCTCGTTGTAGATTTCAAGAATGGATTTTCCACCCGAGCGCATAGCTACACTGTATGTCAACTCTTCAGCATGAAGAACTGCGCGGCCGCCGGTCGGACGACGGACCACGTCGATACCATTTGACGCACACTTCTCAACATCAATGTTCGAGATGTTCTGATTAAAGCCGAGCGAGATCGACCATGGCTTCCAGCGAAACAATCGCACCGTCGGAGCGCCCGTCCCATCCAGCAGTGATTGTGCGGACGCTTCATCGAACTGCATGTTGAAGGCTCCGGTGTTTTCGCCGGTATCAATAAATTGCCACTTCATTAATGCGCTTCTCTCAATCGCGTAATAATTCCTCGTTTGCTGGCGGTGATAAAATTCACCACGTTCTGCACTTCCGGAACAGCCATCAGCCGGGTGTCTTCTTTCAATTTTGCAATTGCCTGGGAAACGTTCAGGTTGGAATTGTAGATGATACCATACGCTTTGTCGAGTGCTTCAATAGTTTCCCGCGAGAAACCGCGGCGGCGAAGTCCGACTGAATTCAATCCGGAAAAAACCAGGGGCTCACCCGCCGCGCGAACATAGGGCGGAACATCCTTCGGCACACGCAAGCCGCCGCCAATCATCACGTGAGCGCCGATGTGAACAAACTGATGGACAGGTGTTACGCCCCCGATAATTGCAAAGTCATCAACATGAGTATGCCCCGCCAGCATTGCAGCGTTGGACATGATGATGTTGCTGCCAAGAACGCAATCATGCGCGATGTGTACGTATCCCATAAATAAATTGTCGTTGCCGATAATCGTGCGCCCTTCCTCGACAGTTCCGCGATGCAACGTCGCGTACTCACGCACAACATTCCTGTCGCCCAGCTCGCATGTTGTCGGCTCGTTATTGTATTTCAAATCCTGCGGTTCGTGGCCGACCACGGCGCCATGATGGATGCGGCAATCTTTTCCAATCCGCGCACCGGTGGCAATCAACGCGTTGGCTGCAACTGTCGTACCATCGCCGATGACAGCTCCGGCTTCGACAATTGTGAACGGGCCGATGGAAACATTATTGCCGAGTTCTGCTTTGGGACTTACGTCTGATCGCGGATCAACGTGCGTTGCCATGATACTCCGGATGGTTCAGAAATTATCGCCAACGAAATTGATTTAGTTCAATGCCGGTTTGGAAACTGTAGAAATCTCCGGACTGCCGTTCGCGGAAATTGGTTTGTCCTGCCTGTCCACGATCGACGCCATCATTTCCGCTTCAGCAACAAGATTTCCGTCTACGTAAGCCTTGCCGACCATCTGGCAGATGCGCTTCTTGCGGCTCGTCAGCGTCAGTTCAAGCAGCAGCTGGTCGCCCGGCAATACGGGTTTGCGGAATTTGGCTTTATCGATCGCCATGAAATAGACCAGCTTGTCGCCCGGATTTTCCACTCCATTTAATAGAAGAATGCCGCCGGTCTGCGCCATCGCTTCGATAATCAACACACCCGGCATCACCGGCTGTCCGGGGAAATGTCCTTCGAAGAAGGGCTCATTCACTGTTACATTCTTGAGGCCGAGGATACGTTTATCGATTTCGAATTCGACAATCTTATCCAACAATAAAAACGGATACCGGTGCGGAAGAATTTTCTTGATAGCATTGATATCGAAGACAACGCCTTCCTTCCGTTCGTACTGAAATTTCTTGACAAGTTTTTTCTGCTGGTAGAGTTTACGAATGATGCGCGCAAATTCAATGTTTGCCGCGTGGCCCGGACGTGCAGCAAGAATCTGTGCCTTGAACGGAACGCCGATCAACGCGAGATCGCCCATCATGTCCAACAGCTTATGACGAGCCGGTTCATTCTTGAAATGTAACGGCCTGTTATTGATAACGCCGTTCGTTCCAAGCATCACTGAATCCTTGATGCCGAGCTTGTCCGAAATGCGTTTGATTTCATCCTGGTTCAGGTCCCGGTCGACAATCACGATGGCGTTATCCAGATTGCCACCTTTGATCAGTCCCTGACTGTGCAGCATCTCCACTTCGTGCAGGAAACAAAACGTCCTGCACGGCGCAAATTCAGTGACGAATTCTTTTTCCAGATTAAACAAGCCACTGTGCTGGCTGCCGAGCGCGGGATTATGATAGTCAACCATCACGGTTATGCGGTAATCGTCAGTCGGAAGCGCGACAATGTCGACACCGCGTGTTTCGTCATGATACTCGACCGCCTGATCGATAATGAGATAATCTTTGGGGGCATTCTGTTTTTCAAATCCCGCCTGAAGAAGAAGATCGACATACATCTTCGCGCTTCCGTCGCCGATAGGCGGCTCGTTTGCATCGACCTCAATCAGACAATTATCAATTTGCAATCCGACAAGCGCAGCGAGAACGTGCTCAACTGTATGGACGCGGGCTTCGCCAATCGCAATCGTCGTGCCGCGGGCAATATCAACAACGTGATCGACAAGTGCGGGAACTTCCGGTGCGCCGCCAAGATCAACGCGCTTGAAACGGATTCCGGAATTTTCCGGCGCCGGTTTGAATGTCATCGTGCAGATGCTGCCGGTATGCAGCCCGACGCCACTCATCGAGACGGGTTGTTTGATAGTTCGTTGTTGGACCAGCATGATGGTTTCCTCACATTTTGGATCGCGAAACGGAAAAGCTATTTACCGATAATACTTCTGCTGCCCTCGCAACAGTGGCCGCAGCAACATGCGTAGCATCATCAATCCATTTTCTGGTTAAAACTCCTGCAGAAAGATACGCATCTCGCAATTCAATTACCTCAGAAGAGAGGTTGACCGTCTCAAAGTTCTCCGTCGGGATTGAAGTCAAAACGCTGCGCCTACTGATTTCAGATCGGACGCGTTGGGATTTGATTAAATGGAAGAGATGCTAAGGCTATTCGTTCGTTTTTTTCTGTTGGCTTGCTTCCAGTTGCTCCACGCGCTTTTGCAACTCGCGTACGGTCTGCAAGAGATCGGGCAAGTGCTTCAGAGAACCCTGAATCCGGAATGCCTCGCGCTGCGGAAATGCTGGCGAGCCGAAAACTGTCGTGTTTGGCTTCAGTATAGATTGATGCAAGCCTGATTGTGCTCCGATTTTTGTTCCGTCGGCGATTTCAAGATGTCCCGTCAGGCCGACTTGTCCGCCCAACATGCAATTCTTGCCGACTTTCGTGCTTCCCGAAATTCCGGCCTGCGCAGCGCTCACCGTGTTCTCGCCGACAACGACATTGTGCGCAATCTGAATAAGATTATCCAGTTTGACGCCTTTCTTGATCAGCGTTTCGCCGAGCGTTGCCCGGTCAATCGTGCAGTTGGCGCCGATCTCAACATCATCTTCAATTACAACAATTCCCAGCTGGGGAATTTTCTCGTAGGTACCATCCGGTTGCGGTGCAAAACCAAATCCATCGCTGCCGATTGTCGTTCCCGAATGAATGATCACCCTCGTCCCGATCTTGCAGCCTTGATACACGCTGACATTTGGATGGAGCAATGTAACTTCTCCAATAATTGTATCGTCGCCAAGAACAACATTGTGGGAGATCATCGCTCCCTCTTTAATAACGGCCCGTTCTCCGACAAAAACATGCGCGCCAATGCGGACGTTCTTGCCGAGTGTCGCGCTTGGGGAAATTACAGCTGTCGGATGAATGCCCGCGGGAAGAGGATCTTTGGGCGGATTAAAATGTTGAAGTACTTTGAGAAAAGAAGCGTATGGATCCTGAACACGGATAAGCGCCGGAGAAAAGCCGGCGTTTACCTGCAGATCGTTGCCGACAATAACAGCGGAGGCACGGGTGGTTTCAAGATGCTTCGCGTATTTCGGGTTGGCAACAAATGTAATATCGCCGCTTTCCGCTTCCTCGATTTTTGCAACACGACGGATATCATCGTTGTCCGCTCGCGCACCGGGTTCCACGGCCCCGTTCAGCATCGCAGCGACTTCACGGAGTTTCATGCGGTTTCCTTCTGTTACTTGCCGAACGATTGCATGCGACGCAACACTCTCTCCGTCAAGTCATTCTTGTCGGTAGCGTAGAGAAGCAGAATGTCGCCGCTCTTGTCAAAGATATAATCGAAGTTGTCTTCCTTTGCAATCTCTTCCAGCACTTTGAAGATTTTGTTCTGAATCGGCTTCATCACATCGTTTTGCTTCTGAAAGAGTTCACCGTTCTGGCCGAATTTTTTATTGCGGAAGTCGGAGATCGATTGATCGAGGTCGCGTAACTCCTTTTCTGTTTCAGCCCGTGTCTGATCGGTCAGTATGAGTTTGCGCTTCTCGTAATCGTCGAATTTCTTTTTCCAATCAGCCTGCATCTTCTGCAGATCGTTCTCCCATCCCGATACCATTGCATCAAGTGATTTTTGTGCATCAATCGCCTCCGGCAATGCCTGCATGATCGCTTCAGAATTGATGTGTCCTATCTTCGATTGCCCTACGCTGATGCCCGCAACTGTTGCCAGCACCAGCATTACCAACATAAATCGTTTCATCGTCCCTGCTCCGGTCGTGATTAAGAATTACTTTCCCGTCTTCAGCTTGTCGATCACTTTGTACGTGAGGTCTGCGGATTGTTCGCCGTAGAGCATCACGCGCACCGTTTCTGTCTGGTCGAACACGAAAGAATACTTCAAATCCTTTGCAACACGCTCAATCGCCTTCAGTATTTTGTCTTTGATAGGCGTAAGAATCTGCTCCTGCTTCTTCGCGAGCTCGCCTTCGTTGCCAAGCTTGTCCTGCTTGTATTCGCGGAGCTTCTGGTCCATGTCGTAGATTTCCTGCTGGGATTTTTTCTTCGCATCTTCGTTCATCAGCGATTCTTTTTTCTTGTATTCGTCCAGCTTTGCCTGTATCGCCTTTTCGCTTTTCTCGATCTCGTCCTGAATCGGCTTTGCAAGGGCTTCGAGTTTCTTCTGTGCTTCCTTTGCCTCAGGAATTTCCTGGAATATTTTCGATGAGTTCACGAACCCGATCTTCTGTTGAGCCTGAATGGATCCAACCAAAAGGATTCCTGCAAGGAGAATGGAAAATAGGAATTTGTTCACGTTTGCCTCAGAATAATTATTGATGAGATATGAATAAACGATGGTACACTTAGAAACCGCGCCCGAAGACGAAATGGAATCTCCACCCGTCCGGCTGTCCGTCACGCGGGAAAACGTCGTCGAACCCGTATCCGTAATCAAACCCGAGTAGTCCGATGGGGTTAACCTGGATGCGGGCACCAAAACCTGCAGAACGCTTCAGGTCGAAGAAGTCAGCTTTCTTCCACGACTCCCACACGTTGCCGCCTTCAACAAAGCCAAGGATGTAAATCGGAATCGGGTTGATGGCAAGAGCCATGCGCAACTCCATTGTGTGCCGTTCCATTGCGCGTCCGCCCGTAATATTTTCCGACGTATTACGCGGGCCCACCGATTGATCTTCGTATCCGCGCAACGGCGTTGTTGCAACGTAACCCAATCCGGTTCCGCCCATAAAGAACAATTCGATCGGCGGTATGCGATTGAAATTTGCATTATTAAATGTTGAAACATAGCCGAACTGCGAGTTCAAATACAACGCAACGCGGCTGCTGTTGAACAAGGGCACATACCATTCAGAATTGAATTGCCATTTATGAAAATCAATCGTGCCGGGAAGAAGCGGGCCGCCCGCCATTTCGATGGACAACGACACATTCGATCCATATGTCGGGAAAACGGGATTATCAATACTGTTGCGCGAAATAATCTGCGTGATGCTGACCTGACTCGAAGCGCCCTCCAGATAGATTCCGTTTCCGTTCCGGACATCACTGCGCTGCCCGGTCAAAATCCAGTCGCCGCGGAAATAATCATCGGGCCACCGGAAGCGCCGTCCAATGCGCAACGATCCGCCGGTCTGTTGCAAGTCGTACAAATAATTCTGGCGCGTATCAAACAAACTGACGCCAAGCGTCGTCGGGGTATCGAACAACCACGGCTCCGTGAAACCGATTGTGAATGTCCGGTAGCGCGAGCCCTCGCCAAACTGCCATTCGAAATTCAGAACCTGTCCGGCTCCGCCGGCAAGCGGCTCGGTGATGGAAAAATTATTGATGGTAAACCCGAGCGCACCCGTAACACCGAACGCTCCGCTATAACCAACCGACGCGTTGATATTGTCGCTGGACTTTTCTTCGACTTCGTATGTGAGATCAACGGTCTTTCCGTCCGGCAACACGTTGTAATCCGGTTTGATTTTTTCAGGATTGAAGTAATTCAAAACAGAAAGCTGGCGGATGCTGCGCACGATGGCAGCACGGCTGAAGTAATCTCCCGGCCGTGTCATCAGCTCGCGGCGGATAACCTTATCGTATGTTTTTGTGTTGCCCTTTATGTTCACCTGTCCGATAACAAACTTATTCCGCTCGTACACTTTTACACGGATATCAACGCTGTCTTCGGCGACGCGGGTTTCTTCCGGATCGAGATTGAATGTGAGATAGCCATTGTCCAGATACAGCGATGCGACATCGGTCTGGGCTTCGTTGCCGCGAAGATTCTGCTCGAACTTCTCCTCATTATATACATCGCCCGGTTTCATTCCGATTCGCTCATTCAACACAGTATCAGAATAAACCGTGTTTCCTTCCCAGGTGATGTTTCTGATTTTATACTGGGCGCCCTCGTACACGTTGATGCGGATATTCATGTCGTGCTTATCTGCGCTGTACCAGATGGAGTCTCCCAGAATTTCGGCGTCGCGATATCCGTTTTTTTTGTAGAATTGGATGATGAGCTTTTTGTCTTCTTCGTACTTCTTCCGATCGAATTTATGCGAGGAAAAAATCTTCCACCAGCGTGCTTGCGCGGTCTCTTTCATCGCGCCACGCAAATCGCCATCATCGAATGCCTGGTTACCGGCGAACATAATATTGCGGACTTTTACGTCCTGCCCTTCATCGATTCTTACAACAATATTCACCCGGTTCTTGAGCGTGTCGACTCCCTCGGATGTAACATTCACTTCTGCAAGCAGGTAGCCGTCCGCCTCATACAATTTCTTGATTTCTTTTCGAATCAGATTCAAATCCTGGGGCGCCACAACCTGGCCGCGCACAAGACTGATTTTCTTCATGATGTTGTCGCTGCTGATCTCGTCATTACCGTATATCTTCGCTTCTTCGAAGCGGGGAAATTCTTTCACCTTAACCAGAAGATAAACGCCATCGCCCACTTTCCTGTCGATTAAGATTTGGATGTCGGAGAAGATCTTCAGCTTCCAGAGACTCCTGACCGCCTGCGCGACCTGATCGCCGGGGAACACAAGGTCCTCACCGATTTTCAGTCCTGTGTTCGCGATAATCGCAGAAGGTTCCGCGAGGGTGTTGCCTTCAACGGAAATACCAAGGATCTTGTAAACTTCTTGAGGTTGATTAGAACGTTGTGCGAAAAGATGGGATGGTAAACAGACCACTATAATCGCCGCCGCTACCAACAAACATTGCTTCATGTTATGGTCCTGTAACACTCTTGATAAGTCGATTGAAATAACCTCCTTGTGAATCTTCCTTCTTTACTTGTTCGCTTACCATGCCGAACCGACGCTCACGCTTCTGGTAGTTGCGGATAGCTTCATATAATTCATCGCGTCGAAATGCCGGCCATAATTTATTTGTGATAAAAATTTCGCTGTACGCGAGTTGCCATAAAAGGAAATTACTTATCCGGAATTCGCCGCTCGTTCTCACCAACAAATCAGGATCGGGAACGTTGCCGGTCGAAAGATATGATCCGACAAGATTCTCATCTATATGTTCGGCGGAAACCTTGTTTTGTTTCACGTCATCGGCAATGCGTTTGATTGCTTCTGTCAAATCCCAGCGCCCGCTGTAGCTGAGCGCAAGAATCAGAGTAAGGCCGGTGTTGTCTTTCGTCTTGGCGATATCATCGAACAATTCATTCTGCACTTCTACAGGCAGTTTGGCTGTATCGCCGATTGCCTGGATGCGAACATTGTTCGTGTGCAGCCTGTCCGTTTCGTCCTTCAGGGCGCGCAACAACAGACGCATGAGCAGCGAAACTTCTTCCTGCGGACGTTTCCAATTCTCAGTAGAAAATGCGTAGAGCGTCAGGAACTTTACGCCGAGCTGACCGCATGCTTCCACTGCGTCGCGGACGGATTCCACTCCTTCATTGTGACCGGCAATGCGCGGCATACCGCGGCGCTTGGCCCAGCGACCATTTCCGTCCATGATTATTGCAATATGGCAGGGAATTTCACCGGATTGCTGCAATGCCAGCTGTAGTTTCTTGTCTTCGCCGGTCGCTTGCTGAGGTCCTTGAGGCAACGCTCGAAATCTCCAGATGAAATAAAAATGAATAGCCGATTTCGGAAAATCGGCATAAAAAATCTACCCTTATTCGGGACGAAAGTCAACTTAAAGGGCTTTCATCTCTAATCCGACGATTTCAGGTTTTGTCTGGGTCTTTCGACTTCCTGCAGTCATTTTCTATATTCCCCCGAGAAAGATGACAGAAGAATAGTCATGCGGGTGTAGCTCCCAATACTCACGATTCTTCTCGAAGAAGAATGGTCCTGAACAAGATGGTCATGCAGGACAGCGTCATACCATTTCGAATTTTATATCAACAAAAATTCATATCTGTTCGTCGAGTTTCCATAAAACCGGTTCAATTGACTTTCCTTCACCATTGAAGTATCTTCTAAAGAAATAAGGGCGTTTTGAATTTTTTTAGATGAAAGGATGACTATGAAGGGTATGCCCAACATGTCGGGGATGATGAAGCAAGTTCAGAAAATGCAGGAAAAAATGGCCCAGGTTCAGCAGGAGCTTGAACAGAAAACCGTCACGGCCGAATCCGGCGGTGGCATGGTGAAAGTAACTGCCAATGGTAAACAGGCACTTGTGAAGATTCAAATTGACAAGGAAGTTGTGAATCCCGCCGATATCGAAATGCTCGAAGATCTCGTTCTCGCAGCAGCAAATAAAGCTCTCGAAGATGCAGGTAAAATGGCGCAGGAAGAGATGTCCAAAGCAACAAGTGGGATGATGCCGAATATTCCCGGGTTAAATATGTCGGGGATGTAGCTGAAGTTCCTAAAACACTGCTAGGCGCAAGCTGGGTCAGACTCACTTCATCCTTACGTTTACAACTTGAAATAAATGCTCTATACATCAGAAGCTCTCCAACAACTCATCGAGGAATTTGCACAACTACCGGGCATCGGGCGCAAAACCGCACAACGGCTGGCGTTGTACATTCTGAAGCAGCCGCGGGAAGAAGTGGTGAAGATGGCGAAGTCGCTGGTGAACGTAAAGGATAAAATTCGTTATTGCTCGACATGCTGGAATATAACCGAAGTCGATCCCTGCCCAATTTGCGCAAGCCATAAACGCGAACGCACAACAATCTGTGTGGTTGAAGAGCCGAACGATGTCATGGCAGTTGAAAAGACAAATGAGTTCAGGGGGCTGTATCATGTACTTGGCGGGTCACTCTCTCCACTCGACGGCATCGGTCCGGACGATTTGAAAATCCGCGAGCTGTTGCAACGCATCAACGACGAGACTTCCGAAGTGATTCTGGCTCTCAACCCGAATGTCGAAGGCGAAGCGACGACAATTTATCTGACGCGACTGTTGAAGCCGCTGGGAGTGCGGGTGTCGCGCATTGCCCGCGGGCTTCCCGTCGGGGGCGATCTTGAATTTGCCGATGAAGCAACTCTTACCCGCGCACTCGAAGGACGGGTGACGCTGTGAAGAATATCGAACATCCTCTCTTATTGTTCTCTTTCTGGTCGCTCATCACGCTCGCGGGTTGCAATCTGTTCGAGCCGCGGGAGGCAGAGCCACCTTCGCAATCGGGGTTTCAATATCTCCCGCGAACATTTCCGGCAAATGTTGTTTTCAATCTACAGAATGCAGTCGGACAGAAGGATGTCGCCGGCTATATCGCTTGCTTCACCGATTCGACGCGTTCATCTTCAAGCTTTTCGTTTATTCCCTCCGCCGACGCCGCTGATATTTACGGAACTGTTCTGAGGAATTGGTCGTATCAACAGGAGCAATCGTATTTTCAAACCCTTGTGGCGAAGAGAAAGCAACCGCAGAGTTACTCGAACCTCACGCTCATTACACGTGATTCAATCGCGAGCGGCAATGAATCGATGACCTATAGCTGTGATTACACGCTGACGTTTGAACATACTGAACCAAACTTCACGCAAACCACGCGCGGCACGCTCCAATTCACGCTCGTGAACGACAACAGTCATTGGTCTATTGCACGGTGGATTGATTTGAAAACCACCGGGGATTTAACCTGGAGCAGCTTCAAAGGGAAGTTCAGCAACTGAACGATGAACCACAGGCCTTCAATTTTTATTGCCGTTCTTTTTTTGTCATCTGCCAGCTGTGTCAACCCGTTTGCTCCCGGACTCGATACATCACCGGGACAAGCTTCATGCGACCCGAGCACAATTGACGGAATTTTTCAGTGCTTGCAGGTGTCGTACACATTTCGGGATACATCCGTGTACGCTCCATTGCTTGACCCGTCGTTTATTTTTGTGTACCGCGATTATGATAACGGCGGCATCGACGTAACGTGGGGACGGGACACAGAGTTACGAACAACGTTCGGATTATTTCAGAATGCGCAGCGTCTGGATTTGATCTGGAATAATATTCTGTCAACATCGACTGACTCCACACGCGTGAATGTGGTCCGCGGTTTCAATCTGACAATAACATTCAATCCAAGTGATATCACCCGTGTTGATGGCTATGCAAATCTTACATTCGACCGTGCATCAGTTACATCGCCGTGGAAGATTATCCGATGGCGCGATGAATCGAACTATTAACGTATGAGCCTTTCGTACACAATGCGGGAAAGTCTGTCCGGTTTTACGCGGACGAAACTCTCAACCGCAATTTCCATCATCACGATCGGCATCTCACTGTTGCTGCTCGGGGTGTTCGCTGTCATTACGATCAACGCGTCGCGGTTTATCGAAGCACTGCGTGCGAAGGTGGAGATGGAAGCATTCCTGCAGGAACCGATCAACCGTGATCAGATCGCCGAGCTCATCAGCAAAATTTCACTTGTCGAAGGTGTCGACAGCCTGGCCTTTATCTCAAAGGATGTTGCGGCACAAATCTTCAAAGAGGAGTTTGGTGAGGATATAAAAAAAGTTCTGGACTTCAATCCGCTTCCACCCTCACTAAAAATATTTATCAAGCCGGGTTACAGAAATACTGAAGCAGTCGAAAAAATTTACAACGAGGTCGTGGCTCTTCAACGCATCGATCAGGTCGTCTACCGGAAAGAACTGCTCCAGCTTATCGACAAACGAACGCAAACAATCAACAACATAACGCTCGGCCTCGGACTTCTGATCAGCCTTTCGGCAATTCTTCTTGTTTCAAACACAATCCGCCTTGCCATTTACGCGAAGCGAAAATTAATACGGACAATGGAACTGGTGGGGGCGACATATGCGTTCATCCGTCTCCCCTTTTTAGTGGAGGGAGTGATTCAGGGAATTTTCGGCGGCTTGCTTGCCTCGTTATTGTTATACGGCGTGTTGGAGTATACTGCGCGGCTTCTCGCAACCGACTTCTCATCGTACATACATATGCCTGCGTCATTCTATCTGATCGTGATTGCGGCGGGAACGTTACTGGGATTGGTC
>JBKJJX010000352.1:0-4562 GCA_046597825.1 Bacteroidota bacterium
CGACAGTCGCGTTTTCATCCCCGTTGCGGGACGAGCTTCCTGCTTATCGTCATGTGTACTGCTATTGTGCTCTTCAGTGTACTCGATGTGTTTTTGATCTCATGGCTTGGACATATAAATGTGCTTACCAGAATTGCAACCCATCTCCCGCTGATCCCTCTCGTTGGCGGAATCTCATACGAGTTCATCCGCGCTTCTGCGAAGAGGAGTGAAACGATGATCGGAAAAATTGTCGTTGCCCCCGGCCTCTGGCTGCAGAAAATTACAACGAAGGACCCGGACGAAAGCCAGCTGGAGGTCGCCGTGGTTGCATTGCGCTGTGCCCTCGGTGAAGAATATGAACCGATGCTTCCGTTGAAGCTTGCCGCGTTGGACGAGATTTCGGTGAACTGATGCTTGGAAGATTGGAAAAAGTACGTGAACGGTACGAGGAAATCGGCCGGCTGTTAAGCGACCCGGCAGTCGTCACGAACCAGGAGCGCCTGCGCAATCTTAGCAAAGAACACAGCGATCTCACTCCCCTCATCAAATCGTACGGACGATACACCAAACTCAAGAACGACCTCGCCGGATTGAAAGAGATCACCGAGACTTCTTCCGACCCCGAAATGAAACAGCTCGCGTACGACGAGCTTAATGAGGGAAAGGAAAAGCTTGTTCAGTTGGAAGAAGATCTGAAAGTTCTCCTTATCCCCAAAGACCCGAATGACAGCAAGAACGTTATTGTTGAAATCCGTGCCGGCACAGGCGGGGAAGAGGCTGCATTGTTTGCAGCGGACTTGCTACGAATGTACACGCGTTACGCGGAGAAGCAAGGCTGGAAGACGGAAATTCTGGATATCAACGATACAGGCCTGGGCGGAATAAAGGAAGTGTCGTTTGGCTTGAGCGGTGAAGATGTGTACGGCACTATGAAATTCGAGAGCGGCGTCCATCGTGTGCAGCGGGTTCCGACGACGGAAGCGCAGGGACGTGTGCACACATCCGCAGCAACGGTTGCCGTGTTGCCCGAAGTTGAGCAGGTCGATATTCAGGTGAATCCGGCTGACGTTGATATGGACACGTTCCGTTCAGGCGGCAAAGGCGGACAAAACGTCAACAAAGTGGAGACTGCCGTACGTCTCACACACAGGCCTTCCGGAATTGTTGTTGTCTGCCGGCAGGAACGCTCGCAGTTGCAAAATCGCGAACGTGCATGGAAGATGTTGCGGGCGAAACTTTATGAGAACAGTGTCATTGCGGCGGTCGGAGATGTGGCGGCACAACGCAAACTGCAGGTAAAGAGCGGCGACCGGAGCGACAAGATTCGAACCTACAACTTTCCGCAGAACCGGGTTACGGACCACCGCATCGGGCTTACCTTGTACAATCTCGCGGAAATTATTGATGGTAAGCTGGATGGTCTGATTGAAGCGTTGAAGATTGCGGACAGAGCGGAGAAGTTAAAAGCGGAATCAACGACCGGCTAAGGTTTATCTATTTTCTTCAATCGTACTTCAGAAAAAAACTGCTTCAAAATCTCCCCACATTTCGCCTCGAGAATTCCCTGTACTAATTCAACTCTGTGGTTCAACCGTTCATCCTGCACGATGTTGTAGAGCGTTCCACAGGCACCGGCTTTCACATCCGCCGCGCCGTAGACGAGGGTGGGAATGCGGGCGAGGACAATCGCCCCGGCACACATCGCGCATGGCTCTAGCGTAACATACATTGTGCAATCCGTAAGGCGGTGATTGTTCAGTTGACTTGCGGCCGCTGTGATTGCGATTATCTCGGCATGGGCTGTAGGATCTCTCAGCGATTCAATCTGGTTATACCCACGCCCGATGATCCTATTGTCGCACACGATGACTGCGCCGATGGGGACTTCTTTGCGCTTGTAGGCTTGTTCCGCTTCTTTGAAAGCAGATTCCATCCAACGTTCGTGATCGGTCATGATCTCTTTTGGGAAAAATTGTCAATTGCCAATCGACAATTGTGGTTTGTCGGAATGTGAATCCCGATGCTTTGTAGCGGGACTTGAGTGTGCACCCGGAGGGATTCGAACCCCCAACTTTCAGCTTCGAAGGCTGACACTCTATCCAGTTGAGTTACGGGTGCATTCTTTGAAAGAAAAATTGTCAACTGAAATATTCAATTGACAATCGATGTTGTGCGGCCGGAGGGATTCGAACCCCCAACCCCCAGCTTCGTAGGCTGGTGCTCTATCCAGTTGAGCTACGGCCGCATTGATTTCAGGCTGTTTTCGCCAATTTCACTTCCCTCACAACCTCGAAGTCGACAGTTTTTGCCTCAAACATGTTACGTTTTGGTGAGGGCAAGTATTGGATGGTATTCAGTGCAATTGGCTTATGTTACAAAAAGGTATCGAAAAACCGATTGAGTATCAAGGAATTGTCGGTGTACTTTTTCGATGAATTGGGGAGAGAGGAACTGAGCATTTAGGATTATCAGAACCCCTCTTCCCAAACATGTAGGAAGAGTTTAAAACTGAATGAAAAATGACCAAACGAACACTTAAAGAAATAGACGCTGAAGAGCGGCAACTCAGATCCCGGCTGATTGAACTGGAAGTCGAACTGAAGAACAATCCTTATTCTGATCACCCGTATGACAGCTTCATCGAGGGTTTGAAGATGGATGGCAAACTACAACCCGATTTCAGAACGCCGAGAGATTTGAAAAATGAACGAGAAGCCATACAAAGAAAACTCGACGCTCTGGTTTTAGAGAAGCAGCAACTGCCGGCTAAGAACAAGAAAGCTGAACTTCAGTACGAAATGGTTCTACGCCGTGTCGAGGAAGCTGAGCAGAATTTTCCTGACAAAAAGAAGGCAGACATCTTCAATGAACTAGCTGACGAGCTGAACTCATCGTCGGAAGCAGTTAAGAAATCCTATTACGATGGGCTAAAAAAACGTAATGCGGAAGCCAAGAAAAAGGGTCGGCAGGTGGATTGATCCGGGCCGAAAAAAGTTACCAAACAAAGTGACGTAACTCGCGAAAAAGGTTACCAATTTGGCGAACTTTCATGCATATAATAGAGAGTGAGGGTGAAAAAAATCATCCCGGATTTTGTCGATCAGGCCCAGGTATTTTGCAGGTACTGATCTAGTGAAGTAAGAAACGTGTGGAAGAACTGACCCACCTTTCTCTGGTATAGCGAAACAACTCCTACCCTTTTTGAAGCCAAATTAACCAGCCAATCCCTGGTCGTCCTACCGGACATTATCTAAAATCAGAAAGCAATTCTATGACAAAAACAAAAGTCGATTGGCCATCCTTGGCTAATGACATAAAGAATATTTCGATATCTGCCAGCGATCTTTATTCAATTCTGAATATCCTCCAAGCGTTAAAACAACTAGGAATGCCTGCTAAACTTGTAAAAGAATTAGAGACCAATTTGTTTAAAGAACGATCAGAAGAAGATGTTATCGAATATCTATCACCTGAAGCAAAACAACTGCGTCAGTTGAGAAATACTAAACGCATGCACAGCGCATGCAGGAAAGTAAACTAATAATGAACGACTACAAAACTAAAGACTTCTATTTTGCCGCATACTTAATGGCGAGCGGAATGGAATTAAAGGAATGCACACGAGATGGAGCACTCAGCACATTCGTGTTTACAAATTCAGAAAATCTTCAGAACCTCATAATTCAATTTTACGGATCTGAAGCACTTGTAAACCCTATTACCTATGGACACAGCCTTCGTGAACTTAAGGGCATGATTCATACTACTAAACCAACAAACAACTATGTCAAACAACCTACAAACACAAAATGAAATAATACCTGATAGTGAAGTATCACTATCCAAATCACTGCTCGAAAACACCCTGGTTTCTTACTCACCATTTGTTAAGCAGTCTAAAAACGTCCGCCGTAAATCACTCGCCGATGTACTGGATCAAATCAAGTCATCTGAGATTCTTCGTGAAAAGGTCGCTGCTGTTCGCTGCCTGATGAACGATATTGCAGCCAGGCAAGCACTGAAAAATGCAACACTCCCCTGGTTCAGCTTTGTCGAGTACAGTAATGCTCACCGTACCAACAATAATCTGAAAAGTGCAGAGTACTTGATGCTTGACGTCGACCACTATGCTGGTCAGATAGATGAGCTTAAGACAAGGGTGTGTAACGATGATACCATCTTCGTTTGCTTCATATCACCTAGCGGAGATGGACTCAAGTTTGCTATTCGCCTTGATCAGACCGTTACCTCAGTTGAAGCGTATAGGGCAGCCTACAAACATTATATGATTGAGTACGGTGAGAAGTACGGATTTGATCCGGATACTACTCACGATCCTGCACGGGCATGTTATTTTTCCTATGACCCGGATTTGTATGTCAATGAGAACTGTATTCCTGTTACTGCTACTGTAACGACAGGCGCCCCATCACGGTTGAAAAAAAGTTTAGCAGAAAAGCTCAAACCGCAAAAGGCTGGCAACAGAACGCCAACGTTGGCAAGCCAGATTGGTACTTATATCAATCGGGGTATTTCAAGAAACGAAGCCCTGCAGCTGGCATTAACCTGGAATAAAAGCA
>JBKJJX010000291.1:0-8542 GCA_046597825.1 Bacteroidota bacterium
GATGGAACCATATAAAAATCGGCACACGATCAACGGGCTTCCGACTAAGGGCGGCGTGGACGCGTTCTTTCGAGGTCATGGAGAAATGCCTGATTGAGAAGGATTTATTTTCACGAGTAGGGCAATCGATAATGTACTTAATCTACTTCAGCTATTAACGATTGTCAAGCAAACACGCAGTTGGGGGCAATTCGCAAACGAGTTCCCTTGGTTTTGTTCCGGTTGCGTATGAATGGGAAGCCCATTCTTTTTACATTGATAATTGGCGGGACGAGTAGTAAATTCAGTCAACACATCTATCCAAGTTAATATGTAAAGCGACCAGTGAGTAGATTTCAAACAGTCGCTTTTCAAACGTTTCCCTCTTCATCTTCAGTTCTTTCTCTCAATCCAGTATCTAACGCTCCACTTCCCGCGAGGGGGAATTAATTTTTTTACGCCCGCACTGGAGCATTCGACATCCTATTAATCGTTTGAGGAGATCGCTTTGCCATGAATACACCACGAGAGAGTACTAATGATCCTCTTGTTGAGCAATTCCGAATGCTGGAAAACCGGATTGCCCGCATTGAAGAACAACTGGGGATCAGTGACGGAATAATTGAATCCCCATTGTTAGTTCAAAAAGCGACTTCGGTGGACAATGTTTCTTCGCAGGCGGAGGCAGATGATCTTGAATTTGAAGTCGGACAAAAATGGTTTGCCAAAGTCGGTATAGTGGTTATTGCGATCGGGATTGTTTTCCTGCTGACTTTTCCGTACAGCGATATACCTGTCATGGCACCGGGTTTATTTGGTTATGTGTTGGCGGGAGGGCTGTTCCTGCTATCTCATCTCTGGCGAAATACGTTCGATACAGTCTCTCGCTACCTACGCGGCGCTGCAATGGCGCTTCTCTTTTTCACTACACTTCGGTTATTTTACTTTGGAGCAGAACCCGCGTTCTCCATCAAATCGTGGGGAGGGATCCTCCTCTTCGCATCCGTTGTCGTCGTCAACTTTGTTGTCGCCTTACGTCGAAAATCTCCGTATCTGTTCGGTCTTGCACTCGTATCAGGTTTCGGATCCTCTGTTGCTATTGGTATAGGCTGGTTCATTCCGCCAACAATAATTTTGCTTTGTGTTCTTATTGTCTATGCGCGGGTGCGCTTCGGATGGTCAGGAGTTCTGCTGTACGGAACTGTGCTGGCATATCTCACCCATTGTATCTGGATACTCAATAATCCCTTACTTGGTAATGAGCTCAAGTTTGTCTTGTATCCGGAGCTTAGTATTTATTTACCGCTTGCGTACGCACTCATACTTGCTTCTGGCACTCTCCTCCGATCAAATCGGGAGACGGAAAACGTTTCTGAGTTCATTGCATCATTTCTGATTGGAGTTGCCAGCTACGTGTTGTTCCTCGCTTACACAATTGCAGTGTTCTCCTCAAGCATAGCGCACGCCCACCTTATTGCATCTATCGTGTTTCTCGGATTGGCAATTGTCTTTTGGATTGTGGAGAAGAGTAAATATTCAACCTTTACATATGCCATTATTGGATACATGGCACTGAGCGTTGCAATCGCTAAAGTATTCCCTATTCCGGGAGTGTTTGTGTGGCTCTCTGTTCAAAGTATACTGGTTGTAGCAACTGCAGTCTGGTTCAGATCGCGGTTTATCGTGGTGGCAAATTTCTTTATCTATCTTATGATGATTATCGGATATTTATTTGTCGCACATGAAGAGACCGGCATAAGCGTCGGGTTCGGAATAGTTGCTCTTGCCAGTGCCCGCATTTTGAACTGGCAACAAGACCGATTGGAATTGAAAACAGAGCTCATGCGGAACGCGTATCTTGCCTCAGCCTTTTTCGTTTTTCCGTACGCACTCTACCACCTCGTACCGCATGAATACGTGGGTCTTGCGTGGGTTGGAATAGCCATGTTCTATTATGCAATGAATCTAATCGTCAGTGCACAGAAGTATCGCTGGATGGGACATCTTACTCTCATCTTAACCGTTATGTACGTTTTGATCATCGGAATCTTCCAGCTTGAACCCACATATCGGATTCTCTCGTTTCTTATTCTCGGCACGGTTCTTCTCATTACTTCATTGATTTTTACCAGATTACGGTCACGAAAACGGTTGGAGAAAAGCGCATAGAATGCGAGTGATCGTATCGCAAGGGAGAAGGAGTTATCAATTATTACTAACCGCCAGTTGCCTCATAAATAAATGTAACCATACGGAAGGTGAAAGCAAGTAGTTTTTTCTTTCACAGTAACCACGGGGCTGTCTAGTGCTTTTGCTTTGCAATACCGTCATTCGCTTAGACAAGGTTCCAATGTGGATTGAGTACGTTGAAGTATTCCAATACAACTGCTCCTTCTGTAGAGACAGTAAGCACGTATGGATGGCGTGAATGGACTAATTTGTCGCTTTTTCGTGATGGCACAAGTATTGCACTCTATTATCACGATGGCGTAAAGGAAGTGCTTACACGATAAACTTGCGGTAACAATTTAAGGGAGAATACATTGAGAACTTCACTAATTATTATCACCCTATCTGCCTTGGTCATGGTCGGCGGAATGAGCAGCGCACAGAACAGATTTGTCGGTACAAAAACATGCGCAATGTGCCACAAGGGCGACAAAGCTGGGACGGCGTATAGCGTGTGGGAACAAAGCGCTCACTCAAAAGCATATCAGACTCTGTTAAGCGATGAGGCCAAGAAGATTGCCAAGGATAAAGGACTGAAAGTTGCTCCGAACGAAGCGCCTGAATGTCTGAAGTGTCACGTCACCGGTGGCGGAACGGCGAAAAATGTTGAAGCGACATTCAAGAAAGAAGAAGGCGTCGGATGTGAATCGTGCCATGGCGCAGCGTCAGGATTCAAAATGGTGCACATGAAAGGCGACCGCGCAAAGAACAAAGAGCTCGGTATGATCATGCCTGCGAAGGACGAAAAACTATGCGTCACATGCCACAATTCAGAGAGTCCGACGTTCAAAGGATTCAAGCTTAATGAGATGTGGAAGAAGATCGAGCACGGGTTGCCCGCAAAGAAATCATAGCGACAATGATGCAGGTAGCTACACACGTGTGAAACAAATCTTGTTCAAGTAGCTGCGATCAAATCGATTCATGGAGAGTCCCGACTAACACTCGGGACTTTCTGTTTCAAAGTAGGACCCAATGAGCCTCGTCGGAATCACCGGTACTTGGAGGCTCAAGAGTTGCTTCTACACTGATGTAAACACGACGGCCGATCGCTGAGCCTGGATCGGATCCTCTTTTTTAAAGAGCAGGCCGCTGCAAGAGATGAGGGATTGGATTGTATATCTTACCGGTCCTTTGGATAAACGCGACAAACATTCGCCATGTTGATGACGTGTGCAGCTATAACGCTTGATTCTTCTCATCAGTAGACCTACATTTCTATCAGTGAACGCACCAAGAAGAGGTTCCTCTGCTCACTAACAGCGAAACAAAGAGCGCATCACGATATTTTGAGAAGGCGGTTCGGCTCCTGTTTAAGAATCATCTTCCTGCATTTTCGCCCATATTTTTCTGGATTTCATTCAAAAGCAGTTATGGAAAAGAAATTAAATTCTAAGCGAGCTCCCCTCAGACCAAGGAAAATCGCAACGGTAACACAGCCGTTGGGTGGTTCATTTTATGTGGTGGGCATTGGTGCTTCGGCCGGAGGGTTGGATGCACTCGAAAGATTTTTCCGCAGTATGCCGAATGATACTGGCATGGCGTTCATTGTCGTCACGCATTTAGATCCGACACATGTGAGTATAATGCCGGAATTGCTTCAAAAAGCTACTGGAATGAAATTATTCCAGGCTGAAGACGGGATGAAGGTAAAACCGAATCACGTGTATGTGGCGCCGGCGAATCGGGATCTCGCAATGCTTCATGGAGCCATCCAATTAATAGAGCCACTTGAAGCTCATGGGTTCAGACTCCCAATTGATTTTTTCTTCAAATCGCTTTCCGAAGATTTGGGTGACAAAGCTATCTGCATTGTCCTCACCGGAATGGCATCCGATGGAAGTGTCGGACTTCGGGCGATCAAGAGTGAACTCGGGATGGTCATGGTTCAAGATCCAAAGTCTGCAAAGTTCGATGGAATGCCTGTCAGCGCAATTAAGACAGGGTGCGCGGATTACATTCTTCCGCCGGAAGAAATGCCGAATCAACTGATCCGATATGCTTCACTTGAGGTAAAGGGCTCATTAGAACATAAGGACAATGTGGAAGGCACAATTCCTGATACATTGCAAAAAGTTTTCATCCTTCTTAAAACGCATACCGGTCACGACTTTTCACTCTATAAACAGAATACCATTTCCCGGCGGGTAGAAAGAAGGATGAATGTTACTCAACTCGACACTCTTCCAAACTATTTTCGTTTACTTCAAGAAACCCCCGGCGAAATCGACAACTTGTTTAGAGAACTGCTGATAGGAGTTACAAGTTTTTTTAGAGACCCTGAGTGCTTCACAGAACTGAAGAAAATCCTGTTGGAATTGGCAAAGAGCAAACCGGAAAACGGACGCATTCGAATTTGGGTACCCGGCTGTTCCACCGGCGAAGAAGCATATTCCATTGCAATTATTTTGCGCGAATGCATGGATGAATTGAAGAAGTCCCTTACCGTGCAGATTTTTGCTACCGATATTGACAGCAGTGCAATTGATAAAGCAAGGGTGGGAACGTACACCGGAATTGCAAATGAAGTAACGAAAGAGCGCTTGAATCGCTTTTTCACAATTGACGGTGATCTCTTTCGCGTTAGAAAAAACATCAGAGAGATGATGATCTTCGCGCCTCAAAGTGTAATAAAGGATTCTCCCTTTATCAAGCTCGATCTTATTTCATGCCGTAATCTCCTTATCTATTTGTCTGCCGAGCTGCAGAAAACCATAGTTCCGTTATTCCATTACAGCCTGATGACCGGTGGCATGCTTGTGCTTGGCCCTTCAGAGACCATTAGCGGCTTCGTTGATTTGTTCTCGCTGGCAAACGCCAAGTGGAAATTCTACAACAGACGAGACTCCATTCTGTCTGCTCAATCATTCATTGATTTTCCCATGTCACGATCACCGGTAAGAGCCCAAGAGGTTGCCGTGAGAAAGAATGAACTGAAGAACATTTCTCAGCTCGCCGAAAAGGCGATCCTTCAAAATTACTCACCCAATTGTGTGATAGTAAATGAAAAGGGGGATATCGTCTATATCCACGGCAGGACAGGAAAATACCTTGAACTCACACACGGCGAAGCCAGGATGAATATTTTTGACATGGCGCGCGAGGGGCTGCAGCATGAACTTTCCGTCATGATCAGGAAAGTGCTCTCGAGTAAAAAACCACTAACAGTCAATGGATTAAAAGTGAGGTCGGGCGGCATTGCCCAACACATAAATCTTACGGTTAAGCCAATCAAAGAGCCATCGGCAATGCGTGGTTCTCTGTTGGTTATTTTTGAGGATGTTCCACGCCCGAAGAAGGGACCCGTTGCACGAATACCGCATTTTGAAAAGAACTCTGCAAGGGTCATCAAGGATCTCGAGCATGAACTGAAATCAAACAAAGAATACCTTCAATCGGCCATCGAGGAACTTGAGGCATCAAACGAGGAACTTAAATCGAGCAACGAAGAGCTGCAATCAACAAACGAGGAAATTCAAAGTGCAAATGAGGAATTGCAAACCTCCAAGGAAGAATTGCAATCTCTCAATGAGGAATTGATAACAGTGAACACGGAACTGCTCAGTAAGAATGACGAACTGTCTGTTGTAAGTAATGACATGAAGAATCTCTTCGATAGCACCTGTATCCCCACCATTTTTCTGGATAACGAATTGGGCGTGAAACGATTTACGGCTAACACGACAAAGGTTGTGAACCTCATTCCATCAGACGTGGGAAGACCGATAAACCATATTGCTACAAATCTGCAATATGATTCCCTCATCAGTGATATTGCGACGGTATTAAGAACGCTGGTTTACAAAGAGACTGAAGTCCAAACAAAGGATGGCGTATGGTATCTCATGCGGATTTTACCGTATCGCACGACGGATAATTTTATTGATGGCGTCGTGATTACTTTTTTGGATATTCACAAAGCAAAAGGCGCTTTCGAAGTGATTCATAAGCTCAATGACGATCTTGAGCTTGCGCGTGAATATGCCGACAATATCGTTGATACGGTACGTGAGGCACTTCTTGTAATTGACAAGGATTTAGTTGTAATTTCTGCGAACAGGCCATACTATAAAATATTCAACACCGTCAAGGAAAGGACGGTTGGTAAGCACATTTACGAAATCGATGACAAGAAATGGGCAATTCCCGAACTGCGGCAAATGCTTGAAGAGATACTCCCGAAGAAAAATTTCTTTGAGGATTTTGAAGTTAATTACGATCTTACTCATGGAAGCAGAAAACGATTCCTTTTGAATGCTCGACAGATTTATCAAGCGGAGAGTGGCAGAAAGCTCATTCTTCTTGCAATACACGAGAGGGGTATAAATGAATAAGAAGCGGAATGTTAAACAGGACAGCAAACATAAATCAGATGCTTCTAAGAAAATGGGGGACACTGCCAAATCCTCATCCAAGAATATCCTTCCGGAGAAAAGTAAGGCAATGCAAGAACTTATTGAGACACTTCGTCTCAATCATATAGAACTCCAGCACCAAAACCATGAGTTGAGAATAAAGGAAAACGAACTCGAAGCATCGAGAAATAAGTACGTCCACTTCTTTGATTTTGCTCCGATTCCATATCTGGTACTGGGAGTTGCCGGTTTGATTCAAGAAGTAAACTTGAGCGCCAGCAGTATGCTGAGAGTTGATCGCAAGAAACTCATCGGCAAGAGTTTTGTCAGTTACCTCTCGGCGGCTGATCAGAGCGCGTTTCTTTCTCTTCTCAAATCGGTATTTACGTCGCCTGGTAAACAATCATGCGAACTAAGTATTGTACGCAAGGACAAGGTTACTTGCCGCGTCATGTTGGAAGCCTTGCAAATGGAGGATACATTGGAATCAGGCCAAAAGCATCAACTTGCATTAGTAGATTTGATTGAACGAAAGGACGTACAATAGTCCTTCAACTATAAGTAGAAACAAGGGGGAATCTCGACACAAACAACGTGTATCTGCTAATAGCATAGAAGGTTTTCGAGTCGCGTGACAATGATTCCCTGAAGGCGTTTTGTTTCAATCGACTCGTTGCAATAAGAACCCGGCATAGTTCTGGCAAACACAAGGGCAAAATTTTCCATTGAAGAAAATCCGCATCCTATTGATTGAAGATAATCGACTTCTGAGTGAGGGCATCACCGCTGTGCTCAACCGACATTCGGACTTCAGGGTTGTGGCCACGTCGGATGGCAGCCATGCATTGCTGAAAGCACGCAAAGAAAAAATTCATATAGTTTTGATGGATATGAGTTTGCGGAACTATGATGGATTACGACTTGTCGCATCGATGAGCAAGGAATTCCCGGAAGTCAAGGTGATTGGCCTGGGTCTTATTCCGACACAATCAGACATTGTTGAATTCATACAGGCCGGAGCAGTGGGCTTTATCCTGAAAGATGCGACGGTTGCAGACTTTCTCAAGACAGTACGATTAGTTGCCAGTGGGGAAAAGGTTCTGCCGCCACCGTTGACAGCGTCGCTGTTTTCTCATGTTGTTGAGTACGCACTGAAGAGGAGCAATGGACCTCCTCATAGCGTGGTTAGAATGTCCAAACGAGAACGTGAGATCATAGCACTGATTGCTGAAGGTCTGAGTAACAAGGAAATCGCCCAACGGCTCCATATTGTCACCTACACTGTGAAGAGTCACGTGCACAACATTCTCGAAAAGCTTGCTTTACACTCCAGACTTCAGATAGCAGCGCATGCCCACAACGATGCGACCTCGTAACCCTACAAGATCCCACCTAAAAAAGAATTAACTACTCTTTCATCCTTTGGACGGATTACCTTCCACACCAATTCATTGGTATACTACTTCACAGTGTATAAAGTCCTACTCGGGGGAAAAATCCGTACTAAGTATTTCGGAAGAAACAAAATTCTGTGGAAACTCCTCTTAATAAAATAACGAATGGAATTTATTATATGACAAAAACTACCAAAGGAAAAATTACCCCGAAGCATAATAAATTACTCAAATGCCCCACCGGCATCAAAGGTTTTGACGAAATTACCGAAGGCGGTTTACCGCAAAATGGAACCACTTTAATTTCCGGAAAAGCCGGCTCCGGCAAAACGCTTTTTGGGATTGATTTTCTAATTAAGGGTGCCATCGATTACAACGAGCCGGGGATTCTTCTGTCATTTGAAGAAACAGAAGATGAACTTTTTAAAAATGTGGCTTGTCTCAATAGGGATTTGCCAAGCCTTGTTTCACGGAAAAAGATTGTGCTCGAAAATGTTGTTTTAGAGCGCAAAGACATTCAGGAGACCGACTTTAATCTCGAGGGAATATTCGTTCGTTTGGAAGAAGCCATTGATTCTATCGGTG
>JBKJJX010000043.1:0-3342 GCA_046597825.1 Bacteroidota bacterium
GTTGTCAATGACCACGCGCTGAAATGAAAGCGTTTGGGAACTCGCTGAGACTGTCAGTGTAGCGCTATTACTGGTCGCACTGCTGACGGAGTTGCTGACGATGCAGCGGAATGTTGAACCGTTATCGGCACTCGATGTAGATGGTGTTGTATACGATGAACCCGTTGCACCACCGATGTTGGCGCTATTCTTCTGCCACTGATACGAAAGCGGCGCCGTCCCCGTTGCACTCACTGTGAATGTTGCCGTTTGTCCCGCCTGCACGCTCTGATTTGCAGGATGACTTGTGATGGTTGGAGCCGAGCTACTGCCTTCGGAGATGAGACGGATGTAGTTCATATTTCCTACCCAACCCATTGCTCCATCGGTATCAAAAGAGATTCGTAGAATTTGCTGTCCTGCGTTAAGCCCGACATTTGTTTTTGAGATCGTTGTCCATGACTGATTGTTACCGGTATTGGGAATGACCATGGGGCCGGTCTTATCGACTCCATCAAGCTCAACATGGAATGTTCCGCCGTTGTTCAGCGACGCAACACGGGCTTCGATTGTATAGGCGCCTGCTGTCGGAACAGTAACTGTGTATTCCAGCCATTCAGTTGCACGAATCCACCCGACAAGATATCCGCCACCTGCATCGGCAGTAGGTTGAATATCCACACCGGTAGAGCGGTACGCTCCACCCTGATTGGCAGCATCGAGATCATGGTAGGCAATCCCTTCGCCGCCGTTATCAAAATCTTCTGCCTGAATTGTTCCGGGAATGACAAACGGTGTTCCGAGAAACGGAGTCTGCGTTGTGGAACTTGTTGAGACTGTCAGTGTAGCGCTATTACTGGTCGCACTGCTGACGGAGTTGCTGACGATGCAGCGGAATGTTGAACCGTTATCGGCACTGGAGACAGCGGGAGTAGTATAAGATGAACCCGTTGCACCACCGATATTGGCGTTATTCTTCTGCCACTGATACGAAAGCGGCGCCGTCCCAGTTGCACTCACACTAAATGTTGCCGCCTGTCCCGCCTGAACGGTCTGACTTGCCGGATGACTCGTGATGGTTGGAGCTGAGGCTGAGCTTATGACTGTCAGCGTTGCAGAATTACTCGTCGTGCTGCCGATAGAGTTGCTGACGACACAACGATATGTCGATCCGTTATCGGCAGTTGATGTTGCCGGTGTGGTGTACGATGCAGCCGTTGCGCCCGCAATGTTTGCGTTATTCTTTTGCCATTGATAAGAGAGGGGAGCTGTTCCTGTCGCGCTTACACTAAATGTCGCTGTCTGTCCGTCGGAAACCGTTTGATTGGGCGGATGCGACGTAATCGTTGGAGCTGTTGAGGACGAACCTACTTTTGACAATACAACGTCATCAAAATAATATTGATCGCCGTTGGCATCGAAAGGCGCAATCCATAATTTTAAGCGACCATCATTTACGATGCCTGAAAATCCTGTCGTGGTAAATTGTACCGAGTATGTGTTCCATGATGTTGTTAGATCAAAGAACTGATCATTCAACCCATACGATGAATAGGGCGATCCGTGCTTATGCAATGAAACTGAAATGTCGTGGCCGGTGGAAGAATAAGCACTGAAAGTCAGCATGTACTGTTTGTTGGGCTCCAGAGTCAATCCGGCCTGATATAGCTGGACGTTCGAACCTTGAGTCGAAATGTTAACATGCCCGGACTTGGGGCTTCCTGCACCGAGTGCATCGGTCGCGAAAGATGCAGCCCCGTCGCTATAAAATTGCCAGGGACTTGTACCGTTTTCAAATCCTGAATTCGTTGTTACAGATTGAGCAACGGCAGATGTGGAAAGTCCAATGAACACGAGGAGAAATCCGGCTAGTGCGCTAATCGGAAAAGAATGGCCTGCAGCGACAATATTTTTTCTTATTTGATGTATTTTCATGATTTTCCCCCTCTTACTCCCTAAAAATGAACAACTCTTTCCATATAGTTTAAAAGATGAGGTCAAAGGGACAATCGGGTTGCGGGCGTAATTAACTTCTAGTTGCATTGCATGAGAGACGATGTCTGCTCATAGAGTAAATGTTCTACACGTAGTAGGTCCCCGACCCATTAATATCCTTGCATCTTTCCGGAGAGCAACAGTGAAATGTACCGGCTTGCGGGGTATGAGGTAATCGACCAGAAGGATGAAAGAGTAGCTAATTCTTTTTGAAGGATAGTTTGAGGAAGAAATGCAGAAGAGAATTCAGTTCAGAATAGTCGGAGGGAGATGAATTGTCTGAACAGCGAATTACAATTTCGGAGAGCCCATCATGTACATATCGCCGGTAGGTTGCGGCATACCGCCCTTGGGCTCGAGCGTAACAGCGAAGGCCGCAATTTCTTTGGGGTCGGTTACAGCCATGTTTTGAATCTTGAAAAAGTTTGAAGAAGTATCATTCACGGCAAACACGCCGGCGCTGATCGGTTTTTTGTCTTTGATCACCCAAAGCTGATAGTCCTTGTTGGTTGCGGCGGCAGGCAAATGCGATACCTGCAAAATAGCAGTTCCCTTCTCGGGGTCCCAGATAATTTTTCCGTATCCGACCGGATTCACTTTCATTCCATCCATCATAGCAATATTGATTTGCTTTGCCGAAAGGACTTTCAACTGTTCGTCTTTTATTGTGAGTTCATCACGCAGGGCGACGAGCCGTGTTGCGACCTCGGTTTTCTCCTGTTCAACGCGGAGGATTGTGGTGTTCTGCCGCTCAATCGTTCCCATCAGTTGGAACACGAAGAAAGAAAACATAACAACCATGGCAAGCGAAGCAGCTATGCCCCACGGCATCCAGCTCCGCGTTGGTTTTGAAAGCGGTTCAAATGAAGCCAAGCGCTGACGAACCGCGTCCTGTGCC
This sequence comes from Bacteroidota bacterium, assembly GCA_046597825.1. GTDB lineage: Bacteria > Bacteroidota > Ignavibacteria > UBA10030 > UBA6906 > CAADGV01. The sequence goes on from JBKJJX010000043.1 coordinate 2,873, forward strand.
CGTGCAGACAAATTGATTTTTTGCATGAGTTGTTGCTTGACAGCCGCCGGAGGAAGTGTTCTTTTCAGCGCAAGTGGCATCAAGGAAGCAGTTGCAACCAGATCCCCAACCAATGTTAACTCTTCAGGCGATGCCGTAGCAAGATATTGTTCGAAGGAACGCAGCTCGTCCCCCGCAAGGGACCCTATGGCGTACGCCGCGCTCAGTTCGTCGAATTCTTCCCGTTCCACTATTCTATTCGCCCTTGTAAAGTGTCGCGCAACTTCATTAGTCCGTTCCGCATTCTTGTTTTCACCGTGCCGAGTGGGACATTGAGCTTCTTTGAAATCTGTTCCTGTGTGTAGCCTTCGTAATAACTCAACTCGAGAATTGTTCTTTGTTCTGCGCTGAGTTTTGCCAGTCCGTTTCGCATCAATGACTCCTGCTCTTCGCTGATGGTTGCATGAAGCGGGTTGGCAGCATACGCAGTA
>JBKJJX010000161.1:0-7515 GCA_046597825.1 Bacteroidota bacterium
GTCCTTCCGATACCGAGATGTCGGCAAGATGAGTGTACACCGTGCGAAAGCCGCTGTAGTGATTGATGATGAGGAGATTGCCGTATGACGGATACCATAAAATTGTCGACACCTCACCATCCGCAACGCTCGTGACGGATGAGCCCGGCTTCACCTGAATATCGATACCGGTGTTCGTCGTAACTGTTTTCAGACGCGGGTGAACCTGCGGGCCGAACTTTGTGACAACCGTTCCTTCGCTGACAGGCCATCGGAGTTTGCCGCGCTTCGACGCGAAATTGCCCGTCATCGGCGTAGGCTGTGGCAGTTTTCCATCCTTCACATCCGTTTGGCGCTTCTCATTCTTCAGCCGATCGAGATCAATCAAATTGCTGATGACGCCTTCAAGTTCCTTTGCTGCCTTTGTCTGACGGTCGATCTCACGCTGCATCGTGGTTTTATCCTTGCGGATTTCGGTCAGTGCGCTTTTCCTTGTCGCGGCAAGCGTCGCAAGCCTGTCTTCTTCGGCACCTTTCTCGGCAATCAGGCGGCGTTCTTCGGCAAGCTGCGTTTGCAGGCGATATTGAACCTGCTCGACTTCATCTTTCTTGTTGCCGATTTTGTCCGCGTCACGTTTCCGCTGGTCGGTAAACCGCCGGAGGTAATACGAGCGCACATAAAATTGGTTGATGGACTGAGAGGAGAGCAACAGTTCGACGTCATGGACACGTCCGGATTTGTAAACGGACTTCACATAGCTGGCGTAATGGTGCTTCAGGTACTTCATCTGTCCGTCGAGCGATTGCAAATCCGAACGCGTGCGGTCAGTTGATACAAGCAGGTCCCCTTCCTGCGCCCGCAACTTGCTGATGAGTTTGCGGACGAGTGTCCCCTTCCGGTCATACGAATCAATCAGCTCCAGCGTTGCTTTTTCCTTTGTCTGCTGCTTTTTGATCTTCGCCTCAAACTCCTTGATTTGTTTCCGGATATTCTGAAGCTCGGTTTGTCGTTTGCGTATCTCGTCCTGGCTGGTTGCAGGCGCAATCACAAACGCAACAACCAGAATAACAAACACGGACTGGAATATTCTTCTCATATCAGGGTTTGAGAATTTTCCGCGCACTGGCGGGAACGGTGTAGCGGAAATTTGTTTCCTTAGGCTTCATATCCATTGAACTATATGCAACCGAAAGCTCCCGTTCATCTTTCGGGAACCGGATCGATATCCGTCTGGCCGCAACGATGCCATCCTGTTCGGTAAACGACGACGCCTTTCCTTCCATGACAATCTCATTGTTGCTGTTGATAATACGGCTCCGTGATACCATCAGGTATCGGGGATCGACCCAATACTTGCACGTATCCGAGCCGCAGGTGTATGACAGATAAAACTGATCGTCATCTATTAAATAGCTCTGCAAATTTTTTCCGGTTGGAGGCAGAGTAAACACACCCGCAAACGCATCAAGTATCTGTTCGTACGTCAGGTCAAACGGAATAATGGAGCGAACATACGAGCCCCGCGGTGTACCTGTCGTAACGGTATTCTCCAGGCTGTTGTACATCACGTATTTTTCGCGAGAGAGAAACAACGTGCCGACATCAATACCGAACGGACCTTCCAGCTTTACAAGAAGCGAGTCCGGTTTCTTCATCGTCGATTCGAACGATGCGGTGCCTGAAAGTTCGGGACTGTCGAACGAGAGCACGCCGCTGCCCCTCAGCGCCACGATTCTCGAGCGCTGTTCCCCGACCGCATTCACCAACGTTTCAAGAGGCGTGTCGCGAGTGCTGAGAAGAATTTCGGAGGACTTCGGCGCGCACGAACTGAGAAAGATGAGTACACCGGCAATGTGGAGACGCGTCATCGGGGAGCTGAGCGTTGAATTTTTTCTTTCAGCGCCGCATTGTTGGCATCCAGCTTCAATGCGATATTCCATTGTTCGAGTGCGCGCTCAGGGTCGTTCATGTGCTCGTAGATGTCGCCGAGGTGGTCATACAAAACGGAATTGGCATTCCCTTTTTCAATCGCTTTCTTGATATACTTTTCCGCGTCGCTGTATCGTCCGAGCTTGAAGTAGATCCACCCCATCGTATCGAGATATGATTGGTTTTCAGGCTGCTGGTCAACGGCCTTCTTCGACATTTCCATTGCACGCTGCAACTGTAAGCCGCGTTCGGATAAACTATAGCTGTAGTTGTTCAATACAAGATGATTGCCCGGGTCAAGACGCAATGCCTCCTCGTACAACGAATCCGATTCCGTAAACATCTTCAGTCCATCGTAGATGAGCGCAAGTTGCGAAATGGAGTTCATGTCCTTCGGATCAAGCGTGCGGGCTTTTTCCAGCACACGGATTGCCTCGTCATTTCTTCCCAAACGATTGTACGCAATGCCGAGAATTGAATTCACACGCGGATCTTCCGGCAGTGTTTTCAATGCAGACTCAAGAATCTTCACGACAGATTGAAAGTCATTCTTCTCCAAAAACACCGATGAAAGATACACCCAGCCATCTGCATTCCAGCTTGCAAGTTCCGTGACCTTTTTGAAATTGTGAAGCGAGAGGGAATCATTTTTCGTCACGGCTCCGATTGCCCCTAGAAACCAATACGGGCGCCAGTCCTTTGGATACTTCTTCTTTATCCGCTCGAACACTGATTGAGCATACGGTGCGATGGTGGAATCTTTTTCCATCTGACTGAAGTACATTTGTCCGATTCTCAGCTTGTCATCCACTTTCACCGAATCGGGCGCGAGCACCCGGTTAAATTTCTCATTCGCTTTCGCGTATTCTTTCTTCAGTAAATAGATACCGCCCATTTCAGCCACGTAATCAAGATTTCGCGGATCCCGCTCGGAAAGCTCTCCGTATATTTTCAACGCTTCATCAAGTTGACCAGCCCGGACATACGTTTGCGCAAGTGTTTGGTACAAATCCAGATTACTCGGGTCGAGCTCAAGCATCTGCTTCATCGCTTCTGCAGCCTTGTCGAACTTGCCCGAAGCATTGTACACTTCAACAATTTGAAGAAGCACTTCCCACTGCGGGCCAAACCGGTCGACGATGGCGTTATATGTCTGCAGCGCCTTCTCCGGATTACGGGCCTGGTAGATTCGTGCGAGATTGAACCACGCGTCGAGAGCCGAGGAGTCACGCCTGATAATTTGTTCGTACATCAGCGCTGCTGAATCCAGTTCGAAGGTTTGTACAAAGCTCGAGGCAAGCAGTTTGCGGTACTCAAGCTTATCGGGGTCGAGGCGTATCGCTTCACGTGCCGATTCAATGGCAGGCGTTTGTTTGTTGAGCGAGGAATAATTCTTGGCGAGGGCAAAATAAATGGCAGGGTCTTTTTCGTAGCGGAGAGCGTCCTGAAATTCAAGAACGGCCTGGGCAAACTCACCCTTCATTTCAAACAACGAGCCGTTGATAACGTGCTGCGTTGCCATATCGTGCGCCGGATTTGATTTTGCCGCACCGGTATCGGCAATTTCTGCAGGAGGAGCGGTTTCCTTGCTGCCGGAACATCCCGCGAGCAGCAAGACGATCAACAAAAACACAAAACCCTTGTTCACACAATTCCTTCGTAATGTTCTGAGAAAAATATATCCATAAGGTGATAGAAAAACAAGATAACCTGCGGACAGGTAATGTCTTAGTTTCAAATCAAGCTTGGTCCTCCCAACCCATGTCATGCTGAAGATCTTTTTTTCAGCATCCCTTCAAGTTGTTCTTGGTTCGGATTCCGAATAAGAACATTTCGGAATGACGTGTGCTTCCCAACTGAAACACTACTTGCGGATACAGAGCGGGACTCTTTTTCCTGTTTCAGTGTTATATTGTCCAGCATGACGACCAACCAATCCAAAATATTTCTCTTCATCGGCGGCGCTCTACTGTTTGTTGCATTGTCCATGTACATCGTGTTGGTCAAAATTCCGACAGACCTCGCAAGCAATGTCGCACACGGCATGAAGGAAATGCTGAACTTCACTCCGCAAGTGCGAATCAATGAGCATGTGGTGATCGAACAAAGTGTTCCCGTCGCGGAACTGGCAACAATCTCCCGTGATCTCTCCGTCGATTACATCTGGTCGCACCAATGGCTTGGCAGCAGTAAAACTCTTGCCTTGCGGGGAACATTTACCGCAAAAGCCGGATTCGATCTGCACGAAGCCTTCAGAGTAGACATACAACGATTTCCATTGAAAGTCCACGCGATTATGCCGCCGCCGAAGATTCTTTCCCTTCAGATGAATTCATATAACGTGTTGAGAGATGAAGATGGATGGTGGAACAAAATCTCCGCAGGCGATCGGGAGAGTGCAGTGCAGGAATTACAGCGCGTCGCAAGAGAGAAAGCAGAAGGCTCAGGCATGCTGAACGAAGCACAGTTGTCCATTGAACAACGGATAAAAGAGATAGCCGGACAGAACTCGGCAACGATTGAATTTAGCCACCCCAGGCAGGAGAAATAAGATGGAAGGAATTCTGAAGGAACGACTTGCCCTGAAAACTCCGCTCATTCTCAGCGGGGCGATGGGAACAGAACTGGAACGACGGAACGTCGAGATCGGCCTTCCGTATTGGTCGGCTAATGCACTTATATTTCAGCCCGAAGTGGTGCAGCAGATTCATGAAGACTATATCGAAGCCGGTGCGGATATAGTAGTGACGAACACGTTCAGAACAAACAGGCGGGTATTCAAAAGCCAGAATCTGCCCGACCGCTCACTTGAGCTTACAACGAAAGCCGTCGAGCTAGCCAAATCTGCCCGGGATAAATTTCAGAAACGCGCAACACTTATCGCGGGCTGTGTAGCACCCGTGGAAGATTGTTACAAGCCCGGGCTTGTCCCGTCCGAAAATGAATTGAACAGTGAGCAGTATGAGATGGTCACACGCCTTGTAAAGCTGGGTGTGGATTTCTTATTGATCGAAACCATGACTACGATCCGTGAGGCATATGCAGCAGCTAAGGCGGCAAAGGAGACGGACAGGGAGTTTGTTGTGAGCTTTGCGTGCCAGAAAGATGGAACATTGTACGGAGGTGAACAACTCACCGACGCAGTCAATGTTATTGCACCGCTTCGACCAACATTGTTCTCATTAAATTGCATCTCACCGCGCTATCTCACGTCGCTGATCCGGCAACTCAAATCCGTAATTGACAATTCGAAATTCGAAATTCCGTTCGCCGTCTACGGCAACGTCGGCAATCCCGATACGCGGGACGGAAAGATTATTCAGGACGTGGATGAAGATGAGTACGTGAAGTTCGCGCTTGAATGGAAGGAACTTGGCGCATCCATCATTGGCGGATGCTGCGGAACAACTCCTCATTATATCCGATCCGTGGCGGAAGCGATGGCAAGAATCCGGTTGAAACATTCCTCGATTTCTCCATGAGTTTAACGGTAGAAAGCAATACCTTTTCTTTGAATCATCCTCCCCTGCAACTCCGTATACAGCAATTCACAGCATAAGAGAATTCCGATGCCTGAATTTCCGCTTACAGATGTGAACAAACTGAAACGCTACCCCAGCCGCGGAGAGTACGACAAAGAAACAGTCTTCGCGATCGTTGACGAAGCGTTGATTTGTCACGTCGGCTTCGTCGTGGATAACCAGCCGTATGTTATTCCGACGATTCACGCTAGACTGGGAGAAAAATTGATCCTGCATGGCGCAATTGCCAACCGGATGCTGAACCATATTGCAGCCGGAAATCCGTTGTGTGTTTCCGTAACGTTAGTAGACGGACTCGTGCTTGCGCGGTCGGTGTTTCATTCGTCGATGAATTATCGTTCCGCAGTTCTGTTCGGACACGGACAACTCATAGAGAATGATGAGGAGAAACTCGAAGCGTTCGAAGCGCTGACGGAACATGTCGCCCGCGGAAGATGGAACGATGCGCGTAAACCGTCGCAAAAAGAAATGGACAGCACAAAGGTTATCGCTATGGAGATTGAGACAGCATCGGCAAAGATCAGAACGGGACCACCGGGCGATGAGGAAGAAGATTACGCGCTGCCTATTTGGGCAGGCGTTGTTCCGATTCATATGCGTGCACTGCCGCCCGTGAACGATCCAAAACTGGCAGAGAATATTCCAACTCCAGCATACGCGCAAAAGTATTTCCGAAGTTGAACTCAGCGTGATGAAAGATTTTGTTTCAACCTGTTTAACATCCTGACACAAATTTTTCCATCTCACAAAGGGAAAACGTAAAATGCCTGCCAACACTTACCCCGAACCGACTGAATATCTCGCCTACTACGGAAAATATATTTCCCTCGTCCCGAAAGGCGATATTCTTGAGACCCTTGCTTCACAAAATAGAGAGACGCTCAATGTGTTTCGTGGAATATCCGGGTCCGATGCCCTTAAGCGCTACGCACCCGGAAAATGGAGCATCAAGGAAGTGCTCGGGCATACTATAGACACTGAGCGTGTGTTTGCTTACCGTGCTCTGCGCTTCTCACGCAACGACACAACTGCGCTGGCGGGCTTCGATCAGGAGCCGTATATTCAATTCGGCAACTACGATGCATGCCCGCTCAACGAGCTTGTCGATGAGTTTGCACATGTCCGGCAGTCAACTATCCTTCTTTTCAAACATTTGAATGGTGCAGCGTGGACACGCTCGGGCATTGCAAGCAACGCCGAAGTTTCCGTGCGGGCTCTTGCTTGGATTATCGCCGGACATGAATTGCATCATCTCGCTATTCTGCGGACAAAGTATTTATGACAGCATCGCTCAACTCACTCATTCTCACACATCCAGGGCATCCAATGAAAACTCTTGCAACGCTTGTGCTGTTGCTCCTCGTAATGTTTGCAGCCGGAGCTCAGACAAAAAAATACGACATCAAGTCCGGCATCATTACATTTGAAACGACAATGAAGATGGCCGGCATGACCATCCCCAAAAAGGACATTGTCTACTTTGATGATTACGGGATGAAGGAATGTAAAGACACGTACAAGGATGATAAACTGACGGAATCCTTTTTCAGCGACGGGAAATCCCTGTACAAAGTAATTCATGATGACAAAGCAGTGTACAAATCAGGCAACGCGTACCGGGGAACCGAAATGAAATTCGACTGGAATGAAATTTCCGCGAACGACAAGAAAGCGGGGAAGGCAAAGCAGGTTGCAGACATGAAAGTTGCGGGAAAACCCTGCAAGGCGTATGAATATTCCAGCGGCGGAAACACAACAACATTTGCAGGATGGAACGGCATTACCCTCCTGACGGATTTGAAATCCAAAAGCATCAGCTCTGTTTCAAGAGCGGTGAAAATTGAAGAGGGCGTAAAAGTCCCTGCATCGAAATTTGCCGTGCCTGCCGGTTACGCATTGAAGTAATGTGAGCGTGCCTCTCCATAAAAAAATAATCGGATTCATCCGCGACGCATGGCTGATACTTGGTATCGGGCTTTTGTGCTTTGTCGTGCTGGAAGTCCTGCTCACCTTCTTTGTGGTCGATCACTTCACTCCCCCCGACCCGCGCAACCCCGACGTGAGA
>JBKJJX010000313.1:0-10840 GCA_046597825.1 Bacteroidota bacterium
CGACTTTTACCGTTTCGCAAATGGCGGCTGGCTTCTCCGCAATCCTGTTCCACCTGCATACAGCAACTGGGGAAGCTTCAGTGAAATCACTGAACGCAACAACGAAGTGCTTCGTACCATTTTGGATCAGGCTGCAGCCAATACAGACAAGCCCAGAGGAAATCCGGTGCAGCTTGTCGGGGACTTGTATGCGAGCGGAATGGATTCTGCCCGTGCGGAGTCCGAGGGCGTGAAGCCTCTTGAAGGAGTGCTTGCTCGTATTGCCGCCATAAAAAATGCTGCCGACTTGCAGAACGTCATTACGCGTTTCCATCTGACTCTCGGCAATCCTCTCTTTCAAACTTCGTCGCAGCAGGATTTTAAAAACAGCAGTGCTGTTATTGCAAGTATCGATCAGTCCGGGACTACCTTGCCGGACCGCGATTATTATTTGAAGGATGATGAACGCTATAAAGCGATTCGCAAAGAGTACAATGATTTTATGGTGAAGATGTTCAAAATGCTCGGCGATAATCAAGCGACTGCTGAGAAGAATGCACAAACCGTTATGTCCATTGAGACACGGCTTGCAAAGGCATCGATGGCGCGTGTAGACTTGAGGGTTCCGGATTCAGTCTATCACATGATGGGTGTTACGGAGCTGGAGAAACTCGCTCCCGCATTTGGCTGGAGTCGATATTTCGGCGCGATGGGGATAGGACAAATTAAGAAGCTGAATGTGTCGCAGCCGGCTTTCGTGAGAGAGGTAAACACAATGTTGAAGACTGTTCCGATCAAGGATTGGAAGACATATCTTCGCTGGCAGTTGATTGACGGTGCTTCGGCGTTCCTGAGCAAGGATTTTGTGGATGCACGATTTGCATTTCATGGAACAGTGTTGAACGGACAGAGAGAACTTCAGCCCCGATGGAAGAGAGTATTGCAAACCATTGACGGTACGCTGGGCGACGCGCTCGGACAGATGTACGCCGCCAAGACCTTCACTCCCGAGGCGAAAGCTCGTGCGTTGAAAATGGTGAAAAATCTTCAGGCTGCATTCCGTGTGCGGCTCGCCTCTCTTGATTGGATGGGAGATGCAACACGCAAGAAGGCGCTTGAGAAAATGGACGCGTTCGATCTCAAAATCGGCTACCCCGATAAATGGAAGACGTATGACGGACTGGTTGTCGATCGCGGTCCGTACGTTCAGAATCTCATGCGAGTGAATACATATGAGACGCACCGCGAGCTGGACAAGATCGGAAAACCTGTTGATCGCACTGAATGGCACATGTCCCCGCCGACTGTTAACGCGTATTACAATCCAACGATGAACGAAATAGTATTTCCCGCGGGAATTCTTCAACCTCCGTTCTTCGATCCCAATGCGGACGATGCTGTCAATTATGGCGGCATGGGTGCTGTCATCGGGCATGAAATTACACATGGCTTCGACGATCAGGGACGCCAGTTTGACGCAAAAGGGAATCTATCCGATTGGTGGACGAAGGATGATGCAGATCGGTTTAAGTCACGGGCTGATAAAGTTGTTAATCAGTTTAACAACTATGTAGTAATTGACTCCTTGAAAGTGAATGGCAGATTTACCCTTGGCGAGAACATTGCCGACCTTGGCGGGCTTGCAATAGCCTATCAGGCATTTGAAATAGCACTTGCGCAGAAGCCCGGACAAGGAAAAATCGACGGGCTTACACCACAGCAACGATTCTTCCTCGCATGGGGACAAATGTGGCGTCGTAACTACACACCGGCAAACCTCCGGCAACGTGTCGTCACGGATCCACATTCACCGAGCGAATTCCGTGCGAACGGGCCGCTTGCCAACATGCCGGAATTCTTTCAGGCGTTTGGTTGTGGCACAGGCGATTCGATGGTGAGGGATTCAACACGACAAGTGAAAATCTGGTAACGGCATTTCCGAAAAAGTACCAACATGTCCCGGTCAGTTTTCTGGCCGGGATTTTTTTTGATGGTTGAGAGTGAGAGTTTATTACGATATATTTTTAAAGTCACGCCTCGTATCATTCCAATACATTCTTCATTATGAGTATTCGGCTATCTGAGCTTAACCTCTATCCGATAAAATCCTGTAAGGGGATTTCAGTTGATAGTTGGGAACTCGAGCCACGCGGTCTTAAGCATGATCGGCGCTGGATGCTTGTTGATGACCAAGGAATATTTCTGACGCAGCGTGAATATCCCCGCATGACTCATATTGCAGTAGAAATAAATTCGGATCATTTGCTTGTGAAGGCGCCGGGAAATAGCGCTATGAAGATTCCATTCGATCTTCCCCCAGGCGATCATATTCCGGTTGTTGTGTGGAATGATACGGTCGAAGCAGTATCGTTGGGACACGAAGCATCTGATTGGTTCAGTTCGTATATGGGAATTTCGTGCGAGCTTGTGGCGATGAGTGATCGTTCGATTCGACCTGTGGATGCCAAATATTCGCAGCAAAATGATGTTGTGAGTTTTGCCGATGGCTATCCGCTTATGCTGATTTCCGAAGAATCGCTGGAAGATTTGAATTCACGGCTCACAACTTCGGTTTCGATGAACCGCTTTCGTCCGAATCTGGTAGTGAAGGGCTGCGCGCCGTTTGCGGAAGATTCATGGAAAGAAATCAGGATTGGCGATATCAGCTTTCGTGTGGCAAAACCGTGTGCCCGCTGCACAATACCAACAGTCGACCCTGAAACGGCTATAAGGGGACAGGAACCGATACGAACTCTCGCAACATACAGACTCGTGAACAATCAGGTGTTGTTCGGACAAAATCTGCTTTGCTCAAACGTAGGTACATTGCGTCTGGGAGATGAACTGCAAATAATTAGTTAACACGAAGTTTTCAAAAACATCATTGCACAATTATTATTGAAATGTTATGAAAAGAATGATCTTGTTTTGCTTGTTAGTACTGACTATACCTCTCTTCGCTGTAGCTCAGAATCTTATGCCGGTTCCGGCAGATACTGAAGTTGGAAACGGATTCACACAGATAGATTCTTCATTCTCCATCTCAATCCACGGGAAAAAGAATCAACGGGTCGAAGCTGCGGCTTTGCGTTTTCTGCGACGGCTTTCTTCGCAGACCGGAATCCCACTACGCTATGCGGCCGGCAATTACAACTCGAATGCAAGCCTTGAACTCCAATATAAAACAGAGCCCGGCATGTTTCCGCGTTTGCAGGATGATGAATCGTACTCACTCCGTGTAGACCAATCCGGTACGCACCTCGATGCACAATCATTTGCAGGGGCTTTGTACGGATTAGAAACATTCCTTCAGCTTGTTGAAGTCGGTCCTGAGGGTTTTCGTATACCGCAGGTTAAGATTGAAGACCGTCCCCGATTTCCCTGGCGCGGCTTGCTGATCGATGCGTCCCGGCATTGGATGCCGCTCGATGTTATCAAACGCAACCTCGATGGGATGGCGATGGTGAAGATGAATGTTCTGCACTGGCATCTCTCTGATGATCAGGGTTTCCGCGTTGAGAGTTTGAAATATCCAAAGCTCCATCAACTCGGTTCAGATGGAAATTACTACACGCAACAGCAGATCAGGGAAATTATTAATTATGCGGCCGACAGGGCAATCCGTGTTGTGCCTGAGTTTGATATGCCGGGACATTCAATCTCGTGGTTCGTCGGCTATCCGGAGATCGCGAGCGCCCCGGGGCCGTATCAGATTGCACGCACGTGGGGAGTCTTCGATCCCTCAATGGATCCGTCGAAAGAAACGACGTATAAATTTCTTGATGGATTTATTGGAGAGATGGCGGCTCTTTTCCCCGATCAATACTTCCACATCGGTGGCGATGAGGTTACCGGAAAGCAATGGGATGCAAATCCCCGGATTCAGGATTTCAAACTGAAAAATAATCTGAACGATAACCATGCGCTCCAGGCATATTTCAACCGGCGTATTCTTGCAATCGTAACGGAACATGGAAAGAAAATGATCGGGTGGGATGAAATTTTTCATCCCGATTTACCGAAAGACATTGTTGTGCAATCCTGGCGTGGACAGAAATCTCTGGCGAATGGAGCCAGCCAGGGATACCAAGGGATACTCTCGTTCGGCTACTATCTGGATTTGATTCGTCCGGCATCGTACCACTACTCCATTGATCCTGTCGATAGCACAATGAAGTTTTTGTCTGCGGATCAGCAGCAGAGAATTCTTGGCGGTGAGTCGTGCATGTGGGCTGAGTATGTTTCGCCGGAAGATGTTGACTCCCGGATCTGGCCGCGGAATGCCGCGATTGCCGAGAGACTTTGGTCGCCCGCGACGACAAAAGATGTCGATGATATGTATCGCCGGCTGGAGAGTACGAGTAAACGTCTGGAGTTTCTCGGGCTTACGCATCGCACGAGTTACAGGCAAATGCTCGAACGGATAGGGGGAGTCAACTCAATCGAACCGTTAAAAGTATTGGCAGATGTGGTTGAGCCCGTCAAAGGGTATGAGCGCGGAAGGATCCGGCCTTACACAAGCCAGACGCCGCTCAACAGGCTGGTTGACGCTGTGCGGCCCGAGAGTGACATTGCCCGACAATTCTCCCACTTAGTGGATGATTTGCTCGCACATCGCATATCTGATGAAAATAAGGGTATCCTCATGAGGTTTTTGAAGTCCTGGAGTGAGAATGACGTTAAACTTCAACCAATGATCGCGGGAAACGAGTTGCTGAGCGGCGTCGGGCCGTTGTCACAGGATCTGTCGGACGTTTCCGCTATTGGCCTGAGGCTGGTCGATATGTTCGGCGCGAATACCAAACTGAGTGACGATGATGCAATGAATGTTGTGAACTTGCTCGAAAGGGCAGGGAAGCAAAAGGCGGCATTGCTTCTGATGATAGTCCCGTCAATCACGAAACTTTATACCGGTGTACAACGATGAAAAAAGTCCGGTATGGCATCGCTGGTTTCGGGCGCTTCGCAGATAAAACAATTGCGCCTGCAATAAAGCAGTCAATAAACTCCGAGCTTGTAGCCGTGCAGAACCGAACAGCTGCAAAAGCAAAGGCCGTCGCAGAAGCTCATGGGGTTCCGTACGCATTTGATTCCGTTGCCGATCTTGTTGCGCACCCGGAAGTCGACGCGGTGTTTATTATTTCTTCCAATCATCTTCATTGCCCCGAGACGATTCTAGCAGCGGAAGCCGGGAAACATGTCCTTGTTGAAAAACCAATGGCGATGAGCGTAGCTGAATGTGAGCGAATGATTGAAGTCTGTAATCAACACAACGTTAAGCTCATGGTCGGACACATGCTCCGGTTATCCCCGCTGCTTAAGAGAGCGCGCAATCTCATTAAGTCCGGAGAGCTGGGACAAATTGTGCATGCGCGGGCCGATTTTATTTACGACGGACGGTTGAGTACGCGAGCGTGGCTTACTGAAAGGAAAACTGCGGGCGGCGGTCCAATTTTTGATGTTGGAGTTCATTGCTTGGATTCACTCCGTTTTGTTCTTGATGATGAAGTAAGCCAGGTACAGTCACTTCTCGATCCGAAACCGACAACTGAAAAGACTGAATCATCTGCACAGATGCTTCTACGGTTTTCGCGGGGAACGATGGCGAGTATTTTCTGCTCATATGAATCGCCGGTCCGTGAAAGTTATCTTGATATACTTGGAACAGAAGCACGCATGACCGTCGCTGATTTTACCGTTGGAGGCCGCCGTGCATCCCTGAAGATTGACCGGAGGGTAGGGAACGATCTTCCGGGTACAACAATCGAGGAAATCGATGTGCCCAATCTCTACGTTGAGGAAGTCACACTCTTTTCCGAGAGTATACTGAACAACGTTCATCCGCCACTTACAGCATTGAATGCGCTTCACAACCAACGCGTCCTGGATGCTGCAATGTCATCATAATTTCTTTTTCGTGATTTTCGCTCTGCCGATTTTTATTGGACTTGTATACAATATGTGCCGAATTGGATTTCTGACTTTGCTGCTGATAGCGTTTTTCATTTTGTTCATCTCACCAACTCAACTTCACGCGCAATCCCCGGCAGGAACGATCATTGGCATCGTGACAACGGAAAATAATGAACCGGCGACGAGTGCGACAGTAACGCTCGACGATACAAAACTGGGAACGATAACTACGGAAGATGGCAGATTTACAATCGCCAACGTGCCTGCGGGTTTGTACAAAGTCAAAGTCCGTTTGATTGGCTATGAGCAAGATGAGATGCCCACAGTAAAAGTTCGGCCGGGTGATACTGCCCGTGTCATGATCTCTCTTCGCCAAAATGATATCGAGTTGAGCCCTGTTCTCGTAACGGGAAACCGGCGCCAATCCGCAGAGGACACGCGCCCGAGTGTCACATCAATGACTCCCCGCGAGGCAAAGTATTTGCCCGGCGCCGCTGAAGATGTGTTGCGCGGCCTCCAGGCGCTGCCGGGAGTAACAAGCGTTAGTGATTATTCCTCACAGCTTGTTATCCGAGGCTCTGGCCCGGATCAAAATCTGATCATGATTGATGGCTTTGAGGTCATCAATCCGTACCGCCTGTATGGCGTTGTATCCATGTTCAATCCTGAAACGGTAAGCGAAATAAGCCTGCAGACAGGGGGTTTCGCGGCCCAATACGGGGACAGGCTCTCGGCAGTGATCGATGTGAAGAACCGCGAGGGACGAACCGATGTGCCGTTTGCGACGAAACTGAATTTCAGTCTCACGAATCTCAATCTCATCTTCGAAGGCAAATTGCCGTTCGAGGGCTCATCATATTTGCTGTCACTCCGTCGGACATATTATGACCTCATCCTCGGGCCTGTTTTGAAATCCGCAAAAGTTATTCAAGGTGATGCTGCGTTACCGAACTTCCGTGACCTGCAATTCAAAGCCGGCATCCCGCTTGGGGAATCGAACAAATTATTTTTCAATTTTCTGACCTCCCGGGATGGCGTATCGGTTATCTCGGGGAGCGATCGGAATCGTGCAGATAGCGTGAGTGTCTCCGATCAGGCGTACAACACAATGTTCGGAACGACATGGCAAATCAATCCGTCACGCGACGTACTCTTGAATACACAACTTTCATGGTATCGGAATAGCGGAGCCGGATTGTTTGATGGCACGTTCGTCGACCCCTCGCACAACGACGGTAATGTACCGCGTCTTGATAGTCTTGTCACCCTGTTCGTGAGGTTTGGTGTCGAGTACTCGTATGTGTATGAAAAAACTTCGTTCACCCAGAAGTTAGTGTGGAACACCGGACATCACACGATCGAATCGGGTTATGGGGCAGATTTTCTCCGAACAGACTTCACCCGCTATTTTGAAATCGATCAGGACCTGAAAAACTTCATCTCGCAACGCGGGTTCGTTGTTCCCACAAATCAAACGGAAGTTGTTCGCTTCAACAGATATAATCTCTTTGCACAAGACAGAATAACGGTGGGTGAAAGTTGGTATGTACAGCCCGGGTTGAGGGTGGATTATTATCCCTTTCTCAACACAAAGATGTACGTTTCCCCGCGGGTAAATGTCTCGTACAAAGCAAGTGAGACAGCGACGCTCCGTGCCGCATACGGCATGTATGTGCAATCGCCGGGAATGGAGAAACAGATATTCCAGTTTCGCGTGACCTTCAATGATGAAACATACCGGACACTGCAGGCAGAAGCAGCGACGCATTATGTTCTCGGTTTCGATAAAATGCTAAACGCGTCGTGGCAATTCAAAACTGAAACATACTTTAAGAGTTTTGACAATGTTATAGTCCCTCAAAAGTTGCAGGGCTCGAAATGGTATTCCGTTCAAACCGGGGATAGTATTTTTACGCGCCGCGGGTGGACAACTCCCTATCGCGTCAACAATGATTCTCTTACGTATCGCCCGGTCAACGATGCGACGGGAAAATCATACGGCATTGAATTCGTTCTGCAGAAAATTCGCTCGCAATCTTCCGACAAGTTCTCGGGTTGGGTGAGTTACGCTCTGTCATATGCACGACGTGAGCGGGATGGCGTTACGAGTGCATTTCAGTTCGACCAACGCCACGCCGTGAACATTGTGGGCAACCAGAGGCTGGGCGAGAATTGGGATTTGGGCATGCGGTTCACTCTGCGGTCAGGCCGTCCGTACACACGTGCGCTTGGCATCAGGCCCCGTGTTGCCGGCATTCAGCAAAACGGAAACGAGGTACCTGTAATTCAAGTCGATCGCTACGGAAAAGTAATTCTGGATGTCGATTACGAGCGGGACGTACTTACCGGCCGGATGGATTTGTATCATTCTCTTGATGTCAGGCTTACGACATATCCCGGATGGTGGGGATTGAACTGGGCCGTCTATCTGGACATACAAAACATCTACAACCACAAGAACGTGCAGGAGGTGAATTATTTCATCGATGAACAAGGCATTCTACGAACGTCAGCAATCAATGGTATTCCAATTTTCCCTTCGCTGGGAATGAGTATTACATTCTAAGGAGCGTGCATGAAACTTCGACTTGCTGTTAGCTTTTTGGTATTCTGTTCAATTGCATCGACCATCTTCGCGGAAGACGATGCTACAATGATGCAGCGGGCCCGCAAGCTCTCGCAGTCGTTTATTCTCATCGACACTCACATTGATGTGCCGTACCGGCTGCAGGAAAAAATGGAGGACATTACCGGTCGGACCGCAAGCGGTGAGTTCGATTATGTTCGCGCAAAGGCAGGGGGTTTGAATGCGGCGTTTATGTCCATTTACATTCCTGCCTCATACGAGGGAAAGGGTGCAAAGAAGTACGCTGAGCGATTGATTAATCTGGTTGATAGCATCGTAGCAGTATCCCCGAATAAATTTGCCGTTGCATTATCTGTAGCCGATGTTCGCAGTCAATTCAAAAAAGGCCTCGTCTCATTGCCGATGGGAATGGAAAACGGATCGCCGATCGAAGGGAAGCTTTCCAATATCAAGTATTTCTACGACCGGGGAATACGGTACATTACGCTCGCTCACGGAAAGCGCAATCATATCAGTGACTCATCGTACGACGAAGACAAAGCCTGGAATGGCTTGAGTCCTTTTGGAAAGGAAGTTGTCGGAGAGATGAACCGCGTCGGCATCATGGTCGATGTCTCGCATATTACGGACAGCGCCTTTTATCAAGTGATCAGAATTTCAAAAGCGCCTGTCATTGCTTCACATTCCGCCTGCAGAGCATTTACTCCGGGCTTTGAACGCAACATGAACGATGACATGATAAAGTTGCTGGCAAAGAACAATGGAGTTATTCAGATAAATTTCGGTTCATCGTTCCTCACTGCCGAAAGTCATGGGCATGGCGAGATAATCAATAAAGCTCTAACGAAGTATAACGAAGAGCATAAGCTGCAGTCCGCAGATTCATTGGCAGTCGCGTACGAAACAAAATACCGTGCCGCGCATCCGGCGCCCTTCGCAGATGTCAAAGATGTTGTTGCACACATTGATCATGTTGTGAAACTTGTTGGTGTCGACTATGTGGGAATTGGATCGGACTTTGACGGAGTAGGCGATTCGTTGCCCACAGGCTTGAAGGATGTATCCCAATACCCCAATCTTATTTATGAATTGTTGAAAATAGGTTATTCGGAGCCTGACATCAAAAAAATCTGCGGCGAAAATCTTCTTCGTGTCTGGTCAAATGTCGAGAAGACAGCACGAGAACTCCAACACAAATAATACTGTGAAGAAACAGACCGATTGGTTTGGTTTCGAGGGATCGGTTTATGAAATGGAAGAATGCGGAAAAGTTGGAATGGTTTGATTGGTTTGTTAAATGATCTTTCTCATGAGGAGCTGGAATGTTCCCGCTATCTCCATCATGTACGCTACGCCGAGATGCAACATGATGCCTCCATATATCGAGCGTGTTTCATAAGAAATAATTCCAAGCACAAGTCCCCCTGCAATTGATCCGATCGCTTCTCCAAGTGGTTTCTGAAAATGGATGAACGCATAGACGGCCACCATCGGAAGAATTGAGCCCTTGCCTAAATATCTGGCAAAGGCCATCACGATGAATCCACGAAAGAAGAATTCCACCACTACAAAATCCACCCCGTAACAAAGTTCAAACACCCCGACAAAAGCGGCTCGCTCTGCTCCCGTAATATCCGCCGGCAAACCGAATTTATAACGAGGATACGCCGCCTGAAAATCTGGGCTAAACGATGCAACAACGATGACCGGAAGCAGCATCAAAATTATTCCGCCGTACGTCTTGAGGTTAATTTTTGATGAATTGAGTCCATACAGACGGGAATCCGCTCTATCTGTCGAATACCAATAAAGCGCGATGGGAAATACAACTATAAGTCCGGGCAACAAGTTCGACGTATATCGAACACTGTACCATCGCAAATCTTTTGGGAGGAGGTCAAAAAGTTGGGGCGCTTTCACATACGCATAAGCCGGTACATTGTGGAGTGTAATGTATGCAGCAAGCAAAACAAAACAGAAAAGAGTTAGCCTCCAAAATCCCGGATTACGAACGAAGTCCGAGCGTCGGGTAGTTCCTGCATAGATTGCAATCGTAACGCAAAAAGGAAGGAGGTAGAAAAAAAAATAAAAAACGAACTGGCTTATTGGATTTTGCAGCCTTCGGACAACCGATCCCTCAAAATCAAAATAATAGTTGATGCAGAAACTCAGGAGCAGGAACGTTCCGACGAAGATGAACAGAGTTGTATTCCACTCTTCCCGGACGTACGCGCCGATGTAGCGGGCGATTGTTTTCATGTAGGAATGGGGGAGAGATTAGAAGGCAGATGCGCTGAAATGAGTCATTGCTTTTTCACCATTGTCTCCTGCAGATGGTGAATGACTTCCATTATCTTTTCA
>JBKJJX010000050.1:0-3282 GCA_046597825.1 Bacteroidota bacterium
TTTGCCAATAAGATTTGGAATGCCGGAAGATTTCTGCTGATGAATCGTGATCAGATCGGCGAAGCGCCGGCCGGCAAATCCGACTTTAATCTTGAACATCTTGATCTTGCCGATGAATGGATTCTTTCACGTTATCATTCTACTGCGCTTGAGTTGCATAAATCGATGGAAGAGTTCGACATCAACAAAGTAACCAAGTTGGTGTACGATTTCTTCTGGCATGACTACTGCGATTGGTATGTTGAGATGATCAAGTCCCGATTGTACGGGGATGAAGCAACCGAAGTCAAACAAAGCATTGTCTCCCGGGCACTTGATATCTACGATGCCGCGCTGCGGCTGTTGCATCCGATTATGCCGTTCATAACAGAGGAACTCTGGCAGAACATCAGGCAACGTTTGCCCGAAGCGACGATAATGCGAACTCCTCTTGCGCCTACCGTTGCAAAGTCTGTGAACGAACAAGTCGAGAGCGAGATGGCGTTTGTACAGAACGTTATCGAGTCCATCCGGAATATTCGTGGTGAGATGCAAATCGCTCCCTCCAAAGAAATCTCTCTCGTAATGAAACTGAGTGGCAGCCGCAGCGCGGAAAGCATACAACGGTACGATGGTTATCTTAACCGCCTGGCTAGAGTTTCTTCAATCTCATTTATCGAAAACAATGACCGGCCCAAACTTTCAGCAAGTGGTGTTGTTCAGGGCGAAGAGTTTTTCATTCCGCTGGCAGGTCTCATTGATGCTGAAGCTGAAAAAGCCCGATTGAATAAGGAGATTGAAAGAGTTTCCGGATTATTGAAGGCTGTTCAATCTAAACTGGGCAATGCGAGCTTCGTTGACAAAGCCCCAAAGGATGTTGTGGAGAAGGAACGTGAGAAGATGAGCAACTTCGGAGTAACTCTGGATAAGTTGAAGAAGAGCGTCGACGCGTTGAAGTAGAAGCTCGCTTCGAAAATTCTGCTTGTGTGTCCACTCTATTTGAGAAGAATCATCCGCTTCGTTTCCACAAAATCTCCAGCCTGAATGCGGTAATAGTAAACCCCGCTCGACAAACCGCTTGCATTGAATTGCGTGTCATACTCACCCGGCGATTTTACTTCATTCACCACCGTTGCGACTTCCCGCCCTTCGACATTGTAGACTTTCAAAGATACAAATCCTGATTTCGCAACCGTGAACCGCACATGAGTCGACGGGTTAAACGGATTCGGATAGTTTTGAGCAAGATCGAATCTCTTCACTGCGACTCCCCCTTCAATACTGCTGAGGCTTGATGTTGTTACTCTGATTTGGTCGGAGAAGTGATCGGCTCCATCAAGATCAATCTGACGCAAACGGAATGAATGCGTGCCTGCCGGGGCCGTGTGTAACTCCCACGCGTATTGCTGGGGGATCAACGTCGTCCCATGCCCCGCTACAAAACTGTTTTGAATATCGATGAAGTTTGTTGAGCCCGTATCAGCTTGCTGCAAAACAAATCCATAGTTATTTATCTCGGAGATAGTTCGCCAGCTGAAACTGATAGCACTTGTCTGCGGAATAAATGTCCCGCTGAATTGGGCAAGTTGAACGGGTAACAATTCCGGTGAGAACACAATCGAGGTCTTCGGATCGCCGATAACAACATCCATCCACGATACAAGCAACGATGCCATGAAATAACTCTCGGCGAGGTTATACCCGGCAGCATAGCGGTCGAACAGTATATATGCATGAGCCATTGCATTGGAGTACGGCTCGTACACATATCCCTTCACTCCGCTCACCCCTTCAGAGATCAGATCAGCGACAAGTGATTGACCGTACGCGGGCGGATCGTTGAACGACCTCCCGGATGTGGAAACGTATGTTTCAGCAATTGCGCCCCGAACATATGAGTTATGGGGTATCGCATTCTGCGTATACATGTATTGATAGTGGTCGTTGCTTCCCCAACTCATATACCCAATCAGGTTTTGTTTGTTGGTTTGATATGTCGTTGTAGCATCAAGAGAAACGACCCGACCCCGACCTTCGAGCGCTGTTTTGGCAGTCGACATGTACATGTTCAGCGGAGAACTCCAAGCCGGATCCTGATCAAGAAGAAAAATGGATTGAGGATTCACCGCAATGTTCGGCCCGCTTCGGTCAATTAAATTCAGAACATCCGAAACTGTGTAGCCGTCAAGACGCGTAACGAGGTACATTCCATACGCCGCACGGCAGAAATGAGCATTCTGATAAAAATAAGGAGACATCTGCGACCCGGGACCACCAACGGCGACCGCATTTGTTCCGAGAATAAGCATCAGGTCGCTTTCAACTGAGGAAGAAGGAGCATTTTGCGAATAAGTATCTCCCCTATTCACCTTCAAAGGTACGCCCTTCGTCGTGACCAGATAGTTTACAGAATCTCTGATGTTATTGAGAATGAGTTGATTTTCTATTTGCGAGCGCAGCACATTGAACATCGTGCTGTCGATTTCTTCGCTTGTATCTGCCTGAACATAAATAATATTTCCCGACGGAATATTCCGGGCAGCCACGAAATACTGACCGATGGTCTGCGAAGCACTGCTATTCATGTTTATTATTACCGCAACATCTGCGTAGGACACTTCAGACCGCGCAGATACACTTCCAAACATTAACAGCATACTTATGAATGCGACTCTTGCCATGGATCCTTGTCGATGATGTTATTACACACCATCAAAACATGCACGACATGTGCCACCCGAGCCAATACTATGAGAGATGGGTGACCGAAAAAACGAACTATTTTTTTAAAGATTATCTGAGATTCTGAGAAGATTTCCCGGAGGGAGATACTGCTAAGTCTTGCAGGACAAGAAAGCGACTTCGTGACAAGTGAGGTTTGTACAATCTACATAACAAAAAGGGGCTTAGCATGGCTGCTAAGCCCCAGCAGGCTTGGGACAGTTCTGGCGCTAGAACGTGTCCCTACCTACAAACCGAACTCAATTAAAAGCGGAACTTATCTATTACTACTTTCAGTTAACGTGGATTGCTGAAAACAGAGGAAGGAAAATTCCTGACGCACTATTAACACCTGAAAAGGTAGTCAGTCACTCGGGGTTAAACAATCAGCAAAATCCTTAGAGATGGTACGAAATACCTGAGGCGAGTTTAGAAGCAGGAAGGAAAAACGAGGGAAAACTATCGGTCTAAAGTTATCAAGCCTTTGCGAAGCGCATATTTAACAAGTGCTGCAACACTTCCAACACCCAGTTTTTCCATCAAGTGCGAACGATGCGTATCAATTGTCTTGGAGCTCACAGA
>JBKJJX010000054.1:0-3078 GCA_046597825.1 Bacteroidota bacterium
AACGCGAATCTACGTCAGCAACATCTCAAACTGGGAGACAGCGGCACGAGTGCATGGTGAGCGTTTTCGAGGCATTCTCCCCGCCAACACACTCGTTCAGGCCGAACTCGTCGGCAAAGAATATTTTGTTGAGATTGAAGCCGATGCTATTGTTTCCAATAAAACATTATGAACAATATTCTGATATCTTGAAATGACCAGACTGAACCTGAGATCATTCTTTAAATACTCTCCCATCCTTCTAATATTCACAGCCGGCTGCACACAAACACCGGCCAACCTCCCACCGGCTCGTATTGAAATCTCTCACGTACCGGAAAATGTTTACACTTCCGTTCAGGGCGTCTACATCAATCCGGAAAGTCCGGTGTCGGATGCATACGCCAACAACCAACAACTGACATGGTTATTCCATCTGGTATTCCGTTCGCCGGATGAGTCGTATCGAATTGTTCGCGCGAAAGCGAGTTTCCGACGCAACGGAGAAACCCTTTGGGAAGAGACATATTCTCGCGCATATCTTGAAAAGCTGGAATGGATCGAGGGGGCGATTGAATACACAACAGATTATTTCATGAAGAGCATCGAATTCGTCGACAACAAAATGTCCTCGATCGAAAAAAAGACCAGTCCGGATATCCGGGCAGGACGCGCCATCTCCCTGGTTCGCTTTCAGATCGCACGACAGTTCTTTGCAAGAATTGACGAAATATACTTCGATTTTGTCTTTGAGGACTCAACAGGAAAAAATTCTCAAGCCGGCCACAGTGTTCCAATTCAAGAGTGGAATCAGAAGGTTCAGTTTCGACTTCCTTTCGAAGGCGTTTGGATTGTCAACAGCGGAAACGATCTCTCGACTGGACATCGGAGAACCGGACTCAACGGCTTAACAACGTATGCCTGGGATCTGATGAAGATTGGTGAGAGCGGCAGGACGTTTCGTACCGATGGAAAAAGACCTGAAGACTATTACGCATACAAGGAACCAGTCCTCGCTGCCGGTGATGGAATTGTAACTGCTGTACGGAACGACATCGAGGAATATGGAATTGGTGAGACGCCGCCAAGAAAACGGTTAGCGCAAGATGGGGATGTATTTGCCGGCAACCTCGTCATCATCGATCATGGCAACGGAGAATTTTCGTTGACGTGTCACATGCTGGCAGGATCGATTCCGGTAAAAGTGGGAGAGCACGTCCATGCAGGACAATTCATCGGCCGGGTAGGGAACTCCGGTGTATCTCAAATCCCACACATTCACTTCAACATGATGAATCGAACGGAGTGGCTTATGGCGCGGGGAATACCGAGTCTGTTCAGTAACTTCGAGCAGATACGTTCAGGTGGCGCTCCCCTCTTCATCAAACGCGGAAACCCGATGACGGGCTGGCATGTTAGGCCCGTGGCAGTTCAATGAAATTCATTCTTGCCTGAAAGAAGCCCATAGCTTGGGGACTAACCAGGATACTTCAAGAGCAGCAGTTCCTTCAGTTTCCGGAGAGCGTCTTCACACCTTATGCCCGGCAATTGCTTCTTCCACGACGCTCCGAAACTTTGAAAAGAATCCTTCAAGCGTGTGGAATTGTTCAATGCGTTTTCTTCCTTCATGTCCCATCCTCTCAGCTTCTTCAGGATGAGACCAGAGAAATTCGATTGCTTCACGCAACGCCCGCGCATCTCCCGGAGGAACAAATATTCCGGTCTTCCCTTCCTCAATCAGTTCCACCTGTCCTTCCGTCTGTGAACAGATGACCGCTTTCCCCATCGACATCGCTTCTAAAATGACGGTCGTTCCCTGATCCGAGTCAGTGGCATGCAAAGGAACCACCACGAATCGTGAACGCGAATACAGAGAGCGCAGCTCCGTGAATGAAAGTCTGCCAACAGTCAGCGTTGGGTGCGTGCCGCGGTCGGCCGGCAATGCGAGGTCGGGCATATCGCGCACAGTGCTTGCAGTGATATGACAACGGATGTCGAGGCCTTTCAACGCTTCAAGAAGAGTCTCGTGATCGCGCATCTCACGGCCGGGTGAACAAATCATGTCAGTGTCTGCATCCATCGGCCGCCAAAACTTTTGGTCCACGGCATATTTAATCAAAACAACTTTCGAGGGAGGAATACCAAGCGTGTTGACGGCAAAATCTTCCTGAACCCGGTTCATCAGAATGAGCCGGTCAATGTGAGAATGGGCGATCTTGAGAAGTCGTGCTTTTTTCGGGGGTGAGATCCAGGAAAACAAAGCCACATGCGGGACGCGAACATTTGTCAGCTTGAGCAACAGCGCAAATGGAATGCCCAGACTTTCGGACCAGCTGATGATCGCATCGTACTTTGAGCGAAGATGATACGCCTCCAAAACGCTCGCTGCAAAATCCGGCAACAGCCAGTACGCTGCTTGCCTCACACCTGGGATATTTTTCAGATACCGGTCGTCGACAATGTCTGCATCGAGTTTGTCCTGAAACAGAGTAATCCGCGGATACTCGTCAGCCGATTCCAACTGGCGAAGTGTTTCATCTTCGGGGTGCGGCATTCCCCGGGTAACGAGCGTGAGTGTTTTCATACTTGCCGGGAGGGATAAGCCTGCGTGGTCAGCGAAGCGGCGTTCGAAACGTGTTCGCTTTTGGAGCGATTGGCATGGGTTGTTTGGCTAATTGATATTTTCCTTCTTCCGCCTGCTCTCAGGTTTGTAGAGTTCGCGGACACGAATCTTGTTCACAGTCTTTTCAATGTTTGTTATGAGACGGAATATCCTGGAAATAAAACCTTTCTCCCGCATAATAAGTGTTGCCTGTATTTCTTCAATCTCTTTCCCGATCTCGACCTGCAAGGAGGGAGATTTCGAAATGGAGAGAACCTGCGAGGGATAAACGCTCCGGTGCCCGGTAATAAGGAAACTTACGACGCATGCGATTGTTGCATATGGTGCGATTGACGGGCCGAACAATTCAACCGCCATAATGCTTGCCGCGATTGGTGTGTTCGCCGAGCCTGCCAGAACGCTCACAAGCCCGATTGCTGCAAACGTCGCGGTATTCAGATTAAATATATGAGCGAACGTCACTCCCGCAGTCGAGC